>CAYTQE010000017.1:0-13571 GCA_964439985.1 uncultured Muribaculaceae bacterium
GTATAATTATTTGAAATATTATGAAATACCAGTAACAATTGTTGCTACTAAATATGATAAAATTAAACCTAAAGATCGGGATAAAACTTTAAAATGTATTAATAATACAATTAATTTAGTCGAAGGAGATCAATTAGTATATTTTTCAAGTATCACAAAAAAAGGTCGAGAAGAAATATATAATATAATTGAAAATGAAATGAAAGAAGCTTAATTGAGCTTCTTTTTGTTTACAATAACATTGTTTATAATTTTAGCTTCTGTTATAATTATAATAGGTGATAACTAATGAATAAAAAAGGTTTTACATTAGTAGAAGTTTTAACTACTCTAATTATAATTAGTTTAATATCAGCTATTGCTGTTCCATCTGCAATTTCTATTAGTAATCGAATTAAAAATAATTTGTTAATTGAAAAACTAAATTTTGCTGGTAAAGCTGCTGTAATCTGGGCTGATGATCATAATGAATGTTTTACCACTAGTAAAATATGTTCCTCACTAGATTATTTAACTAATGATACTAAAACTATGACAGTGAGAATTTCTATTGGTGATTTAGCTAGTGCAGGTTATTTTAGTTATGATGATAAAGTATTAAAAACCATTGAAAATCCTATAGATAAAAGTGATTTAAGTGAAGATGAAATCACAATAACATATGATTTAAAAACTAAAATCGCGACAACTGAACTTTTTGATACCAATACAATATATCAATTAAGCTTTAATGGAAATGAATCTACAAGTGGATCAATGGAAACTATTAGTTGTGGATATAATAAAAATTGTCTTATTCCTTCTAATAAATATAAAAGAACTAATTATACTTTTTCTGGATGGGCAGAAACAGCCAGTGGAACGGTTAAATATGCAAATTCAGCAAATATAAAATTAAAATATCATAAAACTTTATATGCAATCTGGAAAGCAATTCCAAAATATAAAATTACTTTTAATGGAAATGGTTCTACAAATGGTTCGATGGCTAGTATAGAGTGCTATCAAAATCAAACTTGTAGTATTCCTTCAAATGTATTTGTAAGAACAAATTATCAATTTCTTGGCTGGTCAGAAACAGCTGGTGGAGCAGTTAAATATGCAAATTCAACTAACATTACACTTACCGCAGCTAAAACACTATATGCTGTTTGGAAAATTGTTGATACAATACCACCTTCTATAATATTAACTCCAAATAAATCTTTATTATCTGGTACTGATGTTTATGCTAGTTCTGTTGCAATAAAAATAAGTGCAACAGATAATTTAACCGGGATTAATAATATTAAATATTGTACGACTTCAAGTTCAACTTGTAATCCAACTACTACAATAGCAAATAATTCTAATGTTAATATAGCCGGTAAAAAAGGTACTGCTTTAAATACAACTCTATGCGTAATAGCAACAGATGGAATTGGTAATACTAGTTCAAAAACATGCAAAACTTATAAAGCCGATAGTGAAACACCTTATTTATCTTGTACTGATAATAATAATTGGAGTAACACAACTTCAACTGTAACATGTAATGCAACAGATAATGTAGGTATTAGACGATTAGAAATGTCAAAAGATGGTAGTTCTTGGTCAACTTTTTCAAATATTAATCAAAATGGACCTTTTCAAACAAATTATAGTTCTTCGTTTACGACTAATGTATACCGAAACTATGTTAGATTACAAGATGCACCTGGTCTAACTCGCATAAATAATTATATATACTCTAAAGTAGATACAGATCCTCCACTAGCGTTGACTTTTGATATTAAAAATACTGTAGAAAATCCTGATTATAATATTAGAGAAATAGTCTGTACTAATAATGAAACACTACCATCTGGTGAGTATAATCCTAATTACAATATGCATGCTCATAATGAATGTACTGTTTATACGAGGCGTAATGCATCATGGTGGGTTCAGTGGTTTTGGATGGATGACTGGACAGGAAACTCAGGATATTCAGGCATTAGTCATATCACATTTACAGGCTGCGGTAATTCATCCTATTATGTAGGAGGAGAGTTTCCATCATGCTTTTCTGCTAGAACTGGAAGGACACTGGAAATGTATACAGTAGATATTGCTGGAAATAAAAGCCCATATTATTTAAAATTCACAATAAATTAAAGAGGTTAAAATGAAAAAGAAATTTGCGATTATCTTAATTATAATTTTATTGATAATATTAGGAGTAACTATAATTATTGGTTTAAATCAAGAAAAAGAAGATTTAACAGAAACAGAACAAACAACAACCAAAAAAGTTGAAACTCCTACTCAACAATTATCAAATTCAGAAATAATAGATATTTTAAAAATTTATCAAATTGAAGGTACAGAATTAATAGTTACAGAAGAATTGGATAAAATAAAAACAATAGAAAGAAAAAACAATTCTACTGGTGAAGTTGATATGGTATTTAAATTTGATATAAAAACAAAT
The DNA here is from genome assembly GCA_964439985.1 of uncultured Muribaculaceae bacterium. Taxonomy (GTDB): domain Bacteria; phylum Bacillota_I; class Bacilli_A; order RF39; family UBA660; genus DUUS01. The sequence goes on from CAYTQE010000017.1 coordinate 2,453, forward strand.
GATTTTACAATTGATTCAATTAGACCACAAAGTCAAGTAGGTGGCGGGAGTGGTGAAGAATAATGAATAAAAAAGGTTTTACTTTAGTAGAAATATTAGCTGTAATTGTAATTTTAAGTTTACTTATTGCTATTGCTGTGCCTTCTTCAATTACAATTAGTAATAAAATAAAACAAAAACTCTTAGATGAAAAAATTACTTTTATTGAAAAAGCAGCAATATTGTGGGCTCAAGATAATCGCCGATGCTTTACAATAGATGAGTGCTCATCTTTACAAGCAGCAGGTTTTACTTGTACTGAAAACACTAATACAAAGACATGTAATATTAATGTTGATTTTCTTATCAATGAAAATTATCATGATGATGAAGAAGATGGTAAAGTATTAAATCCTGTTGATAACAGCAAATGTTTAAATAATTATTCTGTTGAAATATTATATAATAAGAAAAATAAAACCTTTACTTCTAAAGTACCGACTACTGGTCAAGATAGCAGTTGTTAATAATTATCGATTTTTAAAACAAACTTAGTTTGTTTTTTTTAATATATATGTTAAAATTATAGTGACTTAAGGGGAGATAACATGAGAAAAACAGTATGTTTAATAGGTAGACCTAATACAGGTAAATCAACACTATTTAATCGTTTAATTAAAGAAAAAAAATCTATTATAGATGATATGCCAGGAGTAACTAGAGATAGAATATATGGGATAGCAAATTATAATGATAAAAGTTTTCATTTAATAGATACAGGTGGTATTGATTTAGCTGATGAAAAATTTAATGAAAATATTAAACTCCAAGCAGAACTAGCTATGGATGAATCAGATGTAATTATATTTGTCATAGAAGGAAGAAGTGATCTAACTAGTAATGACTTACTTATTGCTAAAATGTTACAAAGAAGTAATAAAAAGATAGTAGTAGCGGTTAATAAACTAGATGATATCAAACATGATGTTCATGTATATGATTACTATGAATTAGGTTTTGATGCCTACATTCCTATAAGTGCAGAGCATAATAGAGGAATAAAAGAATTACTAGAAGAAGTAACTAAAGATTTTAATCCTTATACTACCGAAGAAGATGAATCTATTTTAAAATTTAGTATTATTGGTAGACCTAATGTTGGTAAAAGTTCTTTAATAAATGCTCTTCTTAATGAAGAAAGAGTAATAGTTTCAGATACTCCTGGTACTACTAGAGATGCTGTTGATACAAGATTTACTTATGATAAAGAAGATTATATAGTAATAGATACAGCAGGAATGCGTAAAAAAGGTAAAATATATGAAACTATTGAAAAATATAGTTTAATTAGAAGTTTAAAAGCTATAGATAGATCTGATATCTGCGTTGTTGTAATAAGTGCCGAAGAAGGAATTATTGAACATGATAAACATATCGTCTCATACGCACTTGATGCCGGAAAAGGAATTGTCTTAGTAGTAAATAAATGGGACTTAGTTACTGAAAAAGAAAAAGCAATGAAAGAATGGACTAGATTATTAAGAGAAGACTTTCAATTTATACCTTATGCTAGTATTGTATTTCTTTCTGCTCTTGAGAAAAAAAGAATTCATACATTAATGCCAGAAATATTAAAAGCTTATGAAAGTGCAACTAGAGAGCTTAAAACATCAGTTTTAAATGATATTCTTAGAGAAGCAGCATTACTGCATCCAGCTCCTAGTTATAAAGGACAAAGATTAAAAATATATTTTGTTAATCAAGCGGGAACTAAACCACCTAAATTTGAGTTTTCTGTTAATAATAAAAAATTAGTTCATTTTAGTTATGAAAGGTACTTAGAAAACAAAATAAGAGAATCATTTGATTTTAGTGGTACACCAATAATCTTAAAATTTTCTAATCGAGGTGAAGATAAATGAAAAAACAAACTATTTTAACATTATTAACGGCCTTTTTATTCATCTTTTTAATAATTATAACTCTCTTGTATTTCTATCAAAAAGAACAATCAATTACCTTTTATGCAGAAATAAAAGAGAAAAACAATTCTAATTATTTAGTTACTCCATTAGAAAGTGAAACTATAGTTAAAGAGCACCAGCTAATAAATATTTACTTGGATCAAGAATATCAAATAGGAGATATTGTAATTATCAAAGCTAAAAACATGGTTGCTGAAACATATCCAGTAACTATGTACTCTTTATCTTCTAAATTATATAAAACAGCTTTAAAAGAAGAAGTAGAAAGTACTACTAAGGCAAAACCCTCACCACTACCAGAAGAAGAAATTATTGAAGATAATCTTACTTCATATCTTATCTCTGAAGATGAGTTAATTAGAAATTTTAGTAGTTATGTACTTGATCTAAATAATAGTCCTTCTAATAATTTAGTTAAAACTCAAGCTAAAGAATATTTTATTAATATAATAGATTTTATCTTTTATGAAAAGGAAATTAGTGGTTATAAATTTAAAGATTTATCTAATAGTGCCAAATTAAAAATAACCAGCATTGCTTTAGAATTAGATAAAGTTATTAATAATTTATTTCCTAATTATAAAAATGAATTAAGTGATAATTATAAATACTCTAAAAATAGATTAATTATCTATTATTTAGAAACAACAAATCTATTTTGTCAAAATAATGATTCATTATGTTCAGAAGCTAAATCTAATTTTCAAGTTCTTAAAACAAGTTTAAATCTAACCTGGTCATTTATAACTAGTATTAAAGATACTACAGTAACAGAAATTCAAAGTTGGTATGAAATCTTTAGTGGAAAATAAAATTATTTTAAATAATCAGGAATATATTTATATAATTAATTATAAACAAATAAAACATATTTATTTTAGAGTTAAAGAAGACTTAAAAATTCATATAAGTGCTCCTAATAAAACTAATGTAAATTATATCGAAAAACTACTTAAGGAAAATACTCTTGAAATAGAAAAACTCTATAATAAGATAAATAGAGGAAATAATAAATTAATATATTTAGGCGATGAACTAACATTTATTTATCAAGATAGTAAACCAAAAATAGATAATAATTATATATATGGTAGAAACCAAGAAGAATGTGAAAAATATATAGAAAGTTTAGCTAAAGACTTTTTTATATCAAGACTAACTAAGTTAAGACATCAGTTTAATGATTTACCAGATTTTACACTTAAAGTAAGAAAAATGACTACTAGATGGGGAGTTTGTAATAAAAAAAGTATGAGTATTACTTTAAATACAGAACTAATTAAAAAACCAGCTAACTTAATAGATTATGTCATTATTCATGAACTATGTCACTTTAAATATATGGATCACTCTAAAAATTATTGGAACTATGTAAGTAAATTTTATCCTTATTATAAAAAAGCTAGGAAGGAATTAAAATATTAATGATCGAATCAATTCGCAATGAAAAAGTAAAACAATATACTAAATTAAATCTGAAAAAAAATAGAGAAGAAACAAATCTATTTATTGCCTCAGGTGAACATTTAGTAAAAGAAGCTCTAAAAAAAGAAAACCTAGTTAAAGAAATATTTTTATTAAAGGGTGAGGCAAACATTTATGGAGATGTAACTTATGTCACAAAAGAAATACTTAAAAAAGTATCAGGATTAGATAGTGCTCCTAAAGTTTTAGCAATCTGTTATAAAAAGTTAAATAATCAAATAGAAGGTAATATAATTATCTTAGATGATATAAAAGATCCTGGTAATTTAGGAACAATTATAAGATCAGCTGTAGCTTTTAATTATCAAACAATTATATTAAGTCCTGAAAGTGCAGATATATATAATAGTAAAGTTATAAGAGCATCAGAAGGTATGATCTTTAATATTAATATTGTAGTTACTTCTTTAGAAGATATAATAAAAAAATTAAAACAACAAGATTATTTAATACTAGGAACTGATGTTAATAATGGTTTACCACCTAAGAAAACAACTCAAAAACATGGATTAATAATCGGGAGTGAAGCAGGAGGAATAAGTAAGCATATTTTATCTCTAACAGATGATAACTTTAAAATTACTACTAATACAACTGTTGAGAGTTTAAATGCTGGAGTAGCTGCAAGTATATTAATGTATAAATTAAATGGGAGTGATTAAATGCAAATTAACTTAAAAGGTTTAGATATCAGTTACTTAAAACAAGGAAAAGGTAAAGATAATTTATTATTTCTTCATGGCTGGGGCTGTTCTAAAGAAATATTTCAAAGTCAAATCGAACATACTTCTAAATTTATGACTGTTTATGCTATAGATTTACCTGGTTTTGGTCAAAGTGATGAACCAACAGAAGTTTGGAGTATTGATGATTATACAGACCTAGTTATAGAGTTTATTGATAAGATGCAAATAAAAAAATTATCAATTATTGGGCATTCTTTTGGTGGTAGAGTGATAATTAAACTTGGTAGTAGAAAAAACTTAAAATTTAAAATTGAAAAATTAGTTTTAATTGATGCAGCTGGTATTAAACATTATAAACAGCCAACTTTAAAACAAAAAGTTTATAAAAAAGTTTTTCCGCTAATAAAAAAAATATCACCTAAACTACTTAATAAAATAAAAACTAAAGTAGGTTCAAGTGATTACCGCAATGCAACTCCTATGATGAGAGATATACTTGTTAAAACTATTAATGAAGATTTAATAGAGTTAATACCCAATATTAAAGTTTCTACTTTAATAATTTGGGGAGAAAAAGATGATGCGGTTCCGTTTGAAGATGCAATATATATGAATAACCATATTAAAGATTCAGGAATTGTGAAATTAGAAAATAGTGGCCACTTTCCATTTCTAGATGATCCTCACTTGATAAATAAAGTACTAGAATCATTTTTAAAATAATATAATAAAAAGGAGATCATATGATATATTTAATTATTATTTTAAGTTATATAAATAACTTTTTACTATTAAAATACAATTTACATATTTTTCAGCAAAACTATTATATGCCAGATACTCAAGTTAAATGGTTAATTAAAAATATAAATAAGTTTTTATTAATATTTTTAATTAATATATTACAAATCTATTTAATTTTAGTAAATAATAGTTATAGTTTAATAATGATATTAATTATACTTATAATTAATATCATTATAAGTGTTGAAAAAAACGTTATTAAAAAATTAGTTTATACTGGAAGAATAAAAAGAATGTTTATTACAAACTATTTAATATTCATAATAATTTATTTAATATTAAAAGATTTAAATAAAACTTTAATAAGTGTATTTATAATAAATTCATTATCTACTTTCTATATGATAATTTTAAATTATTTAAATAAACCGATTAATCATTTAATTAATCTATATTATATAAATGATGCGAAAAAGATATTATCAAAAATGCCGAACTTAAAAATTATTGCGATTACTGGTAGTTATGGAAAAACTAGTACTAAAAACTATTTAGGTAGTTTATTATCTACTAAATATAATACTTTAATAACCCCAGGTAATTTTAATACTCGACTTGGTATTACGAGAACTATTAGAGAACATTTAAAACCAACTGATGAAATATTTGTCTGTGAAATTGGAATAGATAGAGTAGGTCAAATAGAAAAAACTATCAAATTAATAAATCCTGATATTGCCGTAATTACAGCAATTGGTCCTCAACACTTAGAAACATTTAAAACTGAAGAAAATATTATTAAATCTAAAATGAAATTAATGGAATGTATTAAAGAAAATGGCGTTTCTTTTCTAAACTTAGATAATAATTATATTAATAATTATCCTAAAGATAATAATCAAGTAATTGGTTATGGTTTAAAAAATAACATAAATAATAAACTAAAAATTAGTAATATTAATTATTCAGAAGCAGGATTAAATTTTACCCTTACTAAAGATAAAGAAAAATATCAGGTAAATTCTCAATTATTAGGTGAGCATAATTTAATAAATTTATATGGAGCGATAACAATAGCAGATTATTTTAATATCCCAATTAAAAACATCATCAATGAAGTTAACAAGATTAAAAATGCTGAGCATCGTTTAAACTTAATAAAAGGTGATAAAATTAGTATAATAGATGATTCATATAATTCTAATCCAGTAGGTGCTAAAAATGCTTTAAAAGTCTTAAAAGAATTTAAAGGAACTAGGATATTAATTACTCCTGGTATGGTTGAACTTGGAAGTAAACAAGATTCTGAAAACTATCAATTAGGAGCTCTAGCTGCAAGCTGTGCTGACTATATATATTTAATCAATGAAAAACAAACAGCTAGTATTTATAAAGCCTTAATAGATCAAAAATATGATCCAAAGAAAATTAAAATATATGATAAATTTAACAGTGCCATGGAAGATGCTAAAAAAATAAAAACTAATAATCATAAATATATTTTAATAGAAAATGATTTACCAGATAGTTTTAATTAAGAGGAGGACAAATGAAAATAAAAATAGGAGTCATATTTGGTGGAAAAAGTGTTGAACATGAAGTATCAATTATTTCAGCTATTCAAGCAATAAAAAATATTGATCATAATAAATACGAAGTACTACCAATTTATATGACCAAAAATAATGAAATGTATGTTGGAGATAAAATATCTAAAATAGAAAACTATAAAAATACTAAAGAATTATTAACAGGTTCAACTAGAGTTACTTTAATTAATAATAACAATAAAACTGAGCTTTATAAATTCCCATTTAAAAAACTAAGTAATAATTATTATGATTATATTGATATAGCTTTTCCAATAGTTCATGGAACAAATGTTGAAGATGGGACTTTACAAGGATATTTAAAAACACTTAATATTCCTTTTGTTGGTTCTGATGTTACATCATCAGCAATAGGTATGAATAAATATGTGACAAAAACTATTCTAAAAGAAAATAAACTACCTGTTTTAGATAGTCTAGTAATAAATACATATCAGTATATAGATGATAATCAAGAAGTATTAAAAAAGATTAAAGAGAAATTTAAGTATCCTATTATTATAAAGCCAATTAATTTAGGATCAAGTGTTGGGATAACTATTGCTAATAATGATAAAGAGTCACTTGATGCAGTAGACCATGCTTTTACTTTTGCTAAAGAAATATTAATTGAAAAAGCAATTACTAATATAAAAGAAGTAAACTGCTCAGTAATAGGAGATTTAGAAGAATGTATATCTTCAGTTTGTGAAGAACCACTTCGAAATAATGAAAATATTTTATCTTATGAAGACAAATATTTATCAAATAATAAAAGTAAGGGTATGGCTTCTTTAGGTCGTCTGATACCTGCAAATATTTCTAAAACTACTGAAAAGACAATAAAAGAATATGCCGAGCAAACTTTTAAATTATTAAATTGTAATGGAGTAGTGAGAATAGATTTTATTATTGACCTAGATTTAGAAAAAATTTATATTAATGAAATAAATGCTATCCCAGGTTCTCTATCATTCTATTTATGGGAAGCTACTGATTTAAAATATCAAGACCTATTAACTAAAATTATTGAATTATCTTTAAAAAGACAAAGAGAAGAAAAAAATATATCATATATATTTGACACTAATATCTTAGAAAACTTTAAAAGTAGTAACAAAACTGGTAAAATGTAAATATAATAAGATGAACAAGCGATACTTTTTAAGTATGCAGCTGGGCCTATTAAGGCAGTGGAATTAATCCATGGGACATTACATAAAGTAATTTTTCGTGGGTTTTTTTAGGAGTTTTTATGAAGAAAAATAAGTATAAAATAGTAAAAAAATGGTTAATTGTTATATTATTTACTAATCTACTAGTAGCATTATTAAAAATGATAATTGGCCAAATAACTAAAAGTGCAAGTATTACTGCTGATGGCTTTCATTCATTATCTGATGGAGCATCAAACATAGTAGGTTTAATTGGAGTTTCTTTTGCATCTAAAAATGAAGATAAAAATCATCCATACGGACATAGTAAATATGAAAATTTAGCGGGTTTATTTATCTCTATTATGTTACTTTTTACATCTTATAAAATAATTGCATCAGCAATATCAAGATTAATAGAACCGGTATTACTTGAACTTAACACCTATAGTCTTATTATATTAATTATTACTTTAATTATAAATATAACAGTTGCTTTTTTAGAATATAAAAAAGGTAAAGAGCTTAATAGTCAAATTTTAATAACTGATTCAATGCATACTCGTAGTGATATTTATATATCATTAGGTATCTTAATATCTTTAATCGGAATTAAACTAGGATTACCACCGATAATAGATCCAATAGCATCACTTGTTGTAGCGTTTGTAATAATTCTTGCTGCATATAGAATTTATAAAGATAATAGTAATGTGTTATTAGATGGAGCTGCTCTTGATCCTAAAGAAATAAAAAAAGTAATATCAAATTTTGATGAAGTAAAAGGTGTTAGTAAAATTAAAAGTAGATATAATATAAATCAAATTATAATTGAACTACATATATTAGTTGATTCAAATATAAATATATCTTCATCACATGAATTAGTTCATAAAATAGAAGATGAACTTAAAAATACATTTAATAATAAAATCCAATTAATAACTCATATTGAGCCATTTAAATAAAATAATTATCTTTTCTTCGCGTACTCTGCAGTTTGGGTAATTACTTTCTTTTCAATAAATTCTATTTCATCAAAACGCATTTCAAAATAATCTTCAAAACAGTCAACAGTTAAAAATATAGCCCCGATACTATAACCACAACCATTAATATTGTTGTGGTTTTCCATTCCCTCTTTGTATTTTAAACTAGGAATTTGATATAAAATAGTATCTTTTTGTTCAGTTAAATTATTCAAATGAAAATGTCCTTGTAATATTAAATGAGGATTATTTACTGTTAAAAATTTATATTCCTTATATAATTTTATATTTCGGAGATGTTTCTGTTCAATATATCCATGAGATAAATTAATTCTTAGGCCATTAACTTCAATAGGTGCGAACAAATTATTTATAAAAAACAAATTTTTACATTCTTTTTCGATTAATTTTCCAATATCAGAATAATCAGTTTCCATAAAACCTAAATCATGATTACCAGTTATAAAATGAGTAGGAATAGTACTTTGATGAAACAAGTTTGTTTCTTTTATAGAATCAGTTAAATTACTTATTCGAACATTTAAAGGATTTTTAGCCATTTCCATAGGTCCATTTAATAAATCACCTAAATCAAATACTAAATCAATATTATTTTTTTCAGCCTCTTCATAAACATTGTTTACATATTTTAATCGATCATCAATATGACCAATATGTTTATCACTTACAAAACATAATTTAAATTGTTTCTTTGGTATTTCAAATTCATGGATTTTATATTCTTTTTTTTGATGACATATTTTAGGTTTATTATCTTGATAAGTAATAGGGATATTAAGATTAGACATCTTATTTATTTCATCTATATAGATAATTAATTCTTCTTCAGTAATATTATACAACTTACAAATCTCTTCAAAATTATAGTACTTTTGTGAATGTTTATACATTAATAAACAGTGCTGAATTAATTGTAAAATCTGTTTTTCCTTATTTAGATTATTCAAAAGTACCACTTCCATCTATTGTTTTAAATAAGAAATATTATCTAAATTGATAAAATCATTCTATATCTAGTTAAACATTTTAACTTAATTATTTCAAGTCATAATGAGGTTTTTAAATATTTTAAATGTACAAGCAATATCTTTCATGCTAAAATATATATTAGGAGTTGCTAATATTGAAAAACTTAGAATTTTTAAAATCAGCCTTAATAACCAATAAAGGAATATATGATAACCAGATAATATTTGAAAACACAATAGAAAGTTTTTCAGAATCAATCAAAAATAAATATCCAATATCTTTTAGTTTAAATATTACTAAAGATAATAAAATAATTATCTATAACGATGAAGATTTAACCAGATTAATGAATTTAAAAGATAAAATAAATTCAATTACTTATGAAGAACTAAACTATCTTTCTTCATATCATATACCTACTTTAGAAGAAGTACTTAATTTAATAAAAGGTAAGGTTCCGATTATTATCAATATTAAAGATTCATCCAAAAAAAATATGATTGAAAAAGAAATTGTTAATTATTTAGATAACTATCAAGGTCAGTTTGCAATAATAAGTAAAAATGTCCGAGTAATTAAATGGTTTAACAATAATAAACCTAATTATATAATAGGGGAAATATTAACTAAAAATCGCAACTTATCTTTAATAAACTTTATGATAAATTGTTCAATTACTAGTGATTTTAAAAGTATCAATATTGATTATTATGATATATATAAAATCAAAAAAATAAAAGAAGATTATTTAGTACTAGGTTATTTAATAAATGATCAAGAAAAATATGAAGTATATAAAGATGTATTTGATAACTTAATTATTGATAAACTTTATGAATTAAATATGATAGATGAAATACTATAACTGCTTAAAGCAGTTTTTAAATGTTAAAAAACAAAGTCAATAATTAGCGAAAGTTAAAGCAAGGCATAGAGAAGAGGGAAATAAAAGCCAATTGGTGTAAAAGTTACTAGAGATTATTTAGAGAATAAAATTGAAAAATCAGTGCTAACTTTAGATAATAAATTAAACTATCAATATATAGATGATAACAAACAAATCAGTAATAATATAGATTAATTATATGATTGAATTGATTATATATGTATGCTAAAATGTATACAGATGAAGGAAACTTCATACAATAAAAAAGGAAGCATTTAACTTCGCAAGTATGAGTGCTACCATATGTGTGTGCACTAGCTAAATAAGCTGGTGCTTTTTTTATTAATTTTTACTGAAACAGTAAAGAGATTAATAAAATGATTATTATAATATAAGAAATGATTAAAAAATCTATTCTTTTCATTATATCAAGCCTCCTTTATTTCCCCTGAAATAATGAGGCGGCACCCAAACAGTTAAATGTTTCCGAAAGAAGCTTATCATTAAAATAAAAAGTAGTAAAACAACAAATTTTATAAATTTCCAGAATAATTTTATCAAAATTTTAAAAACAATGTGATTGAATTGATTATATATGTATGCTAAAATGTATACAGATGAAGGAAACTTCA
>CAYTQE010000018.1:0-13284 GCA_964439985.1 uncultured Muribaculaceae bacterium
ATATATTAAATAAAAAAGATAATATAAATCTACTTCACAAATATCTTGATATATTAACTCCTAGAGAAAAAGAAATAATAATTAAAAGATATGGTTTATATAATAATTTAGAATCAACCCAAAAAGAAATAGCAAAAGTATTAGGTATTTCTAGAAGTTATGTTTCCAGAATTGAAAAAAGAGCTGTAACTAAAATATTAAGAGAGTTCATGAAAAGTAAAAATACTTTATAACATTTATATAACTATACGATGACAAACTATTTTACTTTTTACTGATAAAATTATATTAGAGGTGCAGTATATGAGAAACAAAGAAGATATTAAATATGTTTACGATCTTGTTTCTAAAAGAATTAAATTATTTAGAAAATATAGAAAAATCACTCAAGAAGAACTAGCTGAAAAAACTTTGTTTTCTAGAGGTTTAGTTGGTAATATTGAAAGTACGAAAACTGAACAAACATTTAGCTTAGCAGTATTATATTCTTTTGCTAAAGCATTAGATATACCACTTGAGTTGTTTGTTAAAGAAGATATAACTGAAGAATTAAAAATGTTAGGAATCATACCAAGTGAAGAAGATGATGAATAATCATTTTTTTTTGCAAAAAAAACTTAGATTAAATATCTAAGTGATCTATATCATCTACTAAATCTAGTTGACTTTCAATAATAGTTCTTAATCTTCTTTTAAAAGTAACTATATTTCTTTTTAATTGAGCTGTTTCAATTTGAGTTTTTTCAGCTTGTATTAATGCATCATTAACAATTCTTGATGCATTCTTTTTAGCTTCTTCTATAAGAGTGGCACTTTCATCTCTAGCTATTCTTTTTATTTGACTAGAAGCATCTTCAGCAACAAGGATTGCTCTATTGAAAGTATTTTCCATATTTTTATAATGTTCCAGACTATTTTTAAGTTCTTGCATTTCGATATCTTTAGTCCTTAAATCAGCAAGCATTTGCTCTACTTGCTTAATAACATCATTTACAAATTTATTTACTTCTTCTTTCTTATAGCCAGCAAGACCTGTACTAAATTTATCCATACCTTCACCTCTAGAAAGATTTTATTTAAAATTCTATTTCATCTTCTATTTTTGATTTTGCCTTAGCTTCTTCAGCATCAGTCATTTTACCTTGAACACTTACATTTTTAGGAGTACATAAATATATGCCATTACCTAGTTTTTGTAAATCTCCACCTATAGCATATAAAGTCCCTGATAAAAAGTCAATTATTCGTTTAGCTTGATCTGAAGTTACTCTTTTTAAATTAACTACTACACTATTACGCTTTTTTAAATGATCAGCAATAGTTTGGCTTTCGGAATAAGCTCTAGGTTCAACTAGTATCATCTTACAACCATTCCCGTCTTCATCTTCTTTACAAGCTTTTTGACTTAATGCATAAAATTCATCTTCTACTGCATCTATTTCATTTATATCTTCATCATTACCAAATAATGCTTTTTTTATATTTTTTAACGCCATCACATAGCCTCCTTATATTACACTAACTATATAATATCACATATAAAGATTTTAATAAACACAAATTAAGTTAAAATTTGATTTTTTCTTTTATATAACTAATTACTTGATCAAGTGATATTGTGATTTGTTCCATAGTATCACGATCCCTAATTGTTACAGTATTATTATTAATTGTTTCATCATCAATAGTTAGTGAAAATGGTGTCCCAATAGCATCATTTCTACGATATCTTTTTCCAATAGAACCTGATTCATCATATATACACATAAAATATTTAGATAAATACTCAAAAACTTCTGCTGCTTTTTCATTATGTAATTTTTTAATAAGTGGGAATATACCTACTTTATAAGGAGCAAGAAAGGGATGAAAACGCATTACTTCTCTAGTATCTTTTTCCATTGTTTCTTCAGTATAAGCTTCACATAAAAACATAAGTAAAGTTCTTTCAACCCCTAGTGAAGGCTCTATTACATAGGGAATATATTTTTCATTTGTTTCTGGATCTAAATACAACATACTCTCACCAGATACTTTTTGATGCTGGGTTAAATCATAATCTGTTCTTGATGCAATTCCCCATAATTCACCATAACCAAAAGGATATTTATATTCAATATCTGTTGTTGAATTACTATAAAAGGATAATTCTTCTTTTGTATGATCTCTATATCTTATATTATCTTTATTAACTCTAAGAGATCTAATCCAGTTTAAACAAAATTCTTTATAATATTTAAACCATTCTAATTCTGTACCTGGTTTACAAAAAAATTGTAATTCCATTTGTTCAAATTCTCTTACTCTAAAAATAAATTGTCCTGGAGTAATTTCATTTCTAAAACTTTTACCTACTTGGCCTATTCCAAATGGTACTTTAAGACGCATCGATCTTTGAACATTTAAGAAGTTTACAAATATACCTTGAGCAGTTTCTGGTCTTAAATATATTGTATCAAGAGCATCTTCGGTAACACCTTGAAAAGTTTTAAACATTAGATTAAATTTTCTGATATTAGTATAATCAAGTGCACCACATTTAGGACAAGTAATTTTATGTTCATTAATATAAGTAATAAGCTTTTCTTCACTCCAACCACCTGCTTCAATTTGACCATTACTAAAATCTTCTATTAATTTATCGGCGCGATGTCTAGTTTTACATTTTTTACAATCTATTAAAGGATCACTAAAAGTTTTTAAATGACCTGATGCTTCCCAAACTCTAGGATTCATAAGAATAGCACTATCTAATCCAACATTATAACGGCTTTCTTGAATAAATTTTTTCATCCAAGCTTTTTTTATATTGTTTTTAAGTTCAACACCAAGTGGACCATAATCCCATGTATTAGCTAGCCCTCCATAAATTTCTGAACCTTGATAAATAAAACCATATTGTTTACAGTATGCTACTAATTTTTCCATTGTGATTGTTTTTTCCATTTTAACCTCTTTCTTAATAATATTCAAAAACTAACAATTTTAATAAAAAGGACACTTATATATAGGGGTGATATATAAATACCACGGTTCCACCCTATTTGACAAGTGTCCTTCATTAAAACATAGCTCTTTCTTTTCCAAGGAAGTCATCGCTTTTAAATATATTTATATTATATCAAATTTATATAAATTGTAAAGAATTAAAATGTAGTTTTAAAAGGATTAGTATTTGATCCATCACCAGTTACTTTAATATTACCATTAATTGAAACTACTGGCCTAACAGCATTCGCGCTATTTACATTGCTATATGCTAATCCTCCTGATGTAGCCATATACAACATTCGAGCATTATTGTTTGAATTTAAGTAAAGTGGGCTAAATGTCCAAATAGATTGATTAGTATATAAATAGTTTCCTGTATTAGTAAGTATATATCTGGTTCCAGCCATTAACAATTCATCTCCATTTATTAATCCTATCGGATGAGTTAAGGCTCCATTACCAATAATTGTATCACTTTTTGTGAACCTATCATTTTTTACTCCACATTTTAAATCTGGGTTTATTGTTTGATATAATCGAAAATAAGGGGCGTAATTAGTTTCAATATCAGATGCTCCATAACCTGGACCTGTAGAAGCACCACCTACTTCACTTCTTAGTTGCCTATCATTACAAAATAAATTATCAACTATTTGACTTTCAATTGCTTTGCCTACTATATTATCTTGATACCAGTTTTCTAGTACATTTTTCATGTTAGTAGATGTTTCATTGTAAGTAGCTGCTGCACTTATAGTACCATGCCTTTGGGTTGATGCTATCCCATTAGCTCCTCCATACATATAACCTATGTATTTGGCATCAGTGTAATTTGTTAAGTTCCAAGCATGAGTACCACTTATTTGAGTATTTACTCCGATATCATTTACTGTACCACTATCATTAAATTGTTCTTCTGTCCCGTTATAGATTAATCTTACTGATGAGTCACCATTAAGTCTAATTATCTTCCACTGAAATCCACCTGAAATAAGATTGTTTTTAAGTTCGTTTTTAAGACCTCGATAATAATAAGATATTCCATAATCATCATCATAAGCATATAACCCTGTATCTATAGTTGTAGCAATTTTTGAAAAATCAGGACTTCCTTTTAAAGCTATTGCAGATTCTCCGCCATCTTGCTCTATAATTAAACTCTTAAGTGGTATAAAAAACTCTACATTACAAATCATTCTTCCTGTATCTACTTCAGATATATTAGCTACCCATTTTGAACCATTCCAAATAGCAGTACCAGTTGCATTTGATACACCATTATCTGTTTGACATGCTACAGATGTTTCATATTCTCCTTTGATGGTAGGAAAAGTAGTTGATACTACTCCATCAATAATAGCCGCTATTATAATATCTTCTTCATTATAGGAAGTTGTTATTAAATTTTTAAGTGCTAAAGTATTATATATAAATCCTGTGTTTATGCTTAGTTTTATATAATAAATATTTTCGGTATTATTAGTAGTAATAATTCTTAACTGTTTTGTTCCCCCACTTACTATAGCACCGCTTATTTCATCAATAGTTTTTGATGAATACTCAATTAATAAATCTTTTGGTTTTTCAATAATATTATTACAATCTTGATCTAAACATATATCATAAATAAGTTCATATTTAGAATCGAAATTATTTAAAGATTTTATTACAATATTTGATTTTATAATATTATTATTACTAACAGTTATTATAGTCCCGGGTGAACCATTTATGGTTATTTCATAAGTCATATTTTTAACTTTTATATGAGCTGCAACATTCTCGCTACGATTAGTAAAAGATCCAAAAGCAATATTTAAAGCAACAGAAAATAATGCTATAAACATTATTAAACTTATAAAGATAAATCTCTTTGAACTAATTATTTTTTGCGATTTTATTATCATGTTATCCCTATCCTAAATTATTATATTTATATTATAATCATTTAGCAATGGAAAAAATTGTCAATTTTTAGATTCTAATCGGATTTATATCAATTTCAATTGATACTTTCTTATGTATACTATATATATCATCTAAATAAGTAATTGCTTCTTTAATATATTTAATATCTTTATAT
This sequence comes from uncultured Muribaculaceae bacterium, assembly GCA_964439985.1. GTDB lineage: Bacteria > Bacillota_I > Bacilli_A > RF39 > UBA660 > DUUS01. The sequence continues at coordinate 5,075 of CAYTQE010000018.1, forward strand.
TTTAAAACTATTTGAAACCTATATACATTTTTAATTTTAAACATCGATGCAGTAGTAGGTCCTAAGATTATTACATTATTACTTAATACTCTTTTTAAATAATTTGCCGTATTAGTAGCTTCTTTAGATGCTTCATTATAATCTTTAGATGTTATTTTTATTGATGTGATAAAAAAGTAAGGTGGATATTTTAACATTCTTCTAACATTCATTTCATATTTATAAAGCTCTAAATAATTATTGTTTTTGACAAAATTTAAAGTTTTATCTTCTTCATTAAATGTTTGAATTATTACTTCTCCTGGAAGATTACTTCTTCCAGCTCTGCCTGATACTTGTGATAATAAACTAAAGGTATACTCTCCGCTTCTAAAGTCCGGTATATTTAATGAATCATCAGCATTTATTACTCCTACTAAAGTTACTTTAGGAAAATCTAGTCCTTTTGATATCATTTGAGTTCCTAGTATTATATCTACTTCTTCATTTTCAATCATAGTTATTATATTTTCATGAGAACCTTTTTTAGTAGTTGTATCAGCATCCATTCTAACTATTCTTGCTTTAGGATATTTTTCTTTGATTTCTTGTTCTAGTTTTTCTGTTCCAAGTCCATATGATGTAAGAGCATCTTCTTGACAAGTTATGCAAGTTTTTGGATTTAGTAATGTATAACCACAATAATGACATCTTAAATTATTAGATGTTTTATGATAAGTAAGAGTTATTTCACAGTGCGGACATTTAAAAGTAAATCCACAATTTTTACATGTAACAATAGTTGTAAATCCTCTTCGATTTAAAAATAACATTATTTGTTCTTTTTTATTTAATTTTTCAATTATACTTTCATTTAATTTTTCACTGATAATCATATTTCTTTTTTTATATTCTGGAGCCATATCAATTAAAGTTATTTTAGGTAATTTCGAGTTTCCTATTCTAGTAGTTAAATTAATTAATTTATATACTCCTTTAGTAGCTCTAGCATAAGTTTCTAAAGAAGGTGTAGCTGAACCTAATACTAAAGGTGCATTATGTGTTTCGGCTCTTTTTTTAGCTATATCAAGAGCATGATATCTAGGAGTATTGTCTTGTTTATAATTAGTACTATGTTCCTCATCTATAACAATAATTCCAATATTTTCAAGAGGAACAAATACTGCACTTCGAGTTCCAACAACTACTTTTACTTCTCTTTTAGCAATTTTTTTATATTCATCATGTTTTTCTCCATCAGATAAAGCACTATGAAATATAGCGACTTCATTACCAAATCTTGAATAAAAGCGATTTACTATTTGAGTAGTTAATGTAATTTCTGGGACAAGCATAATTGCCGTTTTATTATTCTTTATTACTTTTTCAATTAAATTCATATATACTTCAGTTTTACCTGAACCTGTTACTCCATGAATTAAATATGTCTCATTTTTAGTTAAGTCTACAGCTTCTACTCCATTTTTTTGTTCTAATGTTAAGATTGGTTTTTCATTTTTAGAAATATTTTTATTAATACGATATCTTGTTTCTTGATGTAATTGAATTATTCTTTCTTCAATTAAAGGTTTTATAACTGCTAGATTATATTCATTTTTAAGTATTTCTTCATTATTTAATAATCTAGTAATAAGTTCTTGTTTTTTTAAAGCTCTTTTATTGTTTTTTAAAAATAAAAGAGCTTTATTTTTATCTTTTAATTTTAAATATGTATTATAAAGATTATAGTTATGTTTAATATCTTTAACTTTCATACTACTAGGAAACATCGTATTATATGCTGTTATTAATGTACATAATGTAGTTTCTTTTAAATATTTGCCTAGTTCTAATAATTCTTTATTTAAAGAAAATTCTTCATTAGTAATTGATATTATTTCTTTTAAATCTTCCGTTTCTGTCTCATTTATTATATTTATAACAAAACCATTTATTATTGTATAACCAAAAGGTACGACTACTTTCATACCTATTTTTAAAGTTTCTTTTAAAGTTTCTGGGATTAAATATGTAAATGATCTATCTAAAGATTTAACTCCATATTCTACTAATACTTCAGCGTACATACATATTCACCTTCCCCTAGTAAGTATATCATATACAGGAAAAAAAATAATACCTATTATTGGTATAGTTTTATTTTTTTAGAATTTTTCGATATTGCTTACGTGTATAATATTTTTCAGTATAAATTTTTTGACCGTGATATTCTTCATAAGGTATTTGATGAGGTTTTTTGTTTCTTTCAATTTGTTCTTCGGTAGTTAATTCTCTATGAGGTCTATCAAATTTACAGGCATTTTTAGGTTGTTGATCCTTATTCCATACTGTTAATGTTCGTCCTGTTTCAAAGTCTTTATATACTTTATAAAGGTCATTATGCTCAGTAATATCACCAATATAGTAAAATCCTTTAGTTATTGGTATTAATAAACTATTAAATTGTTCTTCAGTAATACAGTTATCAAAAAAACTATCAATTATTTCTTTATCAGCATCAACATTTATATATTCTATTCCAAATGTAGTTAAGTCTACAAATAGATAAGCAGAATATTTATAATATCCCTCTGAAGAATATGAATCATATTCCCCTTCAACCATTTGATTTTCATTTATTGTTTCAATTCCTAAATAATAAAACATTTTTAAAACTCCCTTTCAATCAAATTATATCATACAAGACTCTTAAGTCTTTCTTTTAATTCTTCAATATTTTGATATTTGATAATTTGATTTTTTTTATTGCCCGAAAGCATGTATGATAATTCTTTTTCACTAGATTCATCATACAAACAAATTATTTGTTTATTAAGTGATTCTGCATATCCTATTTCATAACCTACACCAAGTGATGGAATAGATACTTCTGCTATTATAATATCACACTCATCAATCCATTTTATATCTCTTAAATAAATATACTGATCAGGGTTTTCCTGGTTTGATAAATCTTCATTCCAAATATGTTCGGTTAATACCTCAGCATAATTTTTTAGATAATTAATCAGTTCAAAATAATCTTTTTGTTTTTCAGATCCACCTTTAATTGATCCCGCAAAATAAATTTTTTTCATTATATTCCTTCTTCCTAATATTAAAATTATATCATATTTTTATCTTGATTATATAGTACAAATGTTCTATAATTAATTTAGGTGGTTAAAGATGAATGATTTATATGTTAAAAGAAATATAATCGCGATCGATCTTAAAAGTTTTTTTGCTTCTTGTGAGTGTGTTGAAAGAAATCTTGATGGTTACACTACTCCTTTAGTTGTCTGTGATCCTAAAAGAAAAGGATCTATTACTTTAGCTATATCTCCTTATTTAAAATCTTTAGGAGTTAAAGGTAGAACTAGAGTATATGATTTACCTAAAGATATTAACATTATTAAAGTTCCACCTAGAATGGGTTTATATAGTAAAAAAAGTAAAGAAGTCATTAAAATTTATCAAGAATTTGTTTCTAATGAAGATATGCATATTTATTCTATTGATGAAGTATTCTTAGATGTAACTAGTTATTTATCTTTATATCAAAAAAGCAGTTATGAACTAGCTATCGATATATTAAATAGAATAAAAGAAAAAACTGGCTTAACTGCTGCAGCTGGGATTGGACCTAATATTTTACTTGCTAAAGTTTGTATGGATATTGAAAGTAAGTATTCTGAAGATAATATTGCTTCATGGTCTTATGATGATGTAACAACTAAATTATGGACTATAGAACCTTTATCTAAAATGTGGGGTATTGGTCCTAGAATGGAAAAAAAATTAAATAATTTAAAACTTTTTAAAATTGGTGATATTGCTCGTTATAATAGGTATATATTAAAAGAAAAATTTGGGGTTTTAGGTGAAGAATTATGGTATCACGCTAATGGGATAGATTTAACTAAAATAAGTGATTTAAATCAAGAAGCTAAAGATAAGTCTATTAGTCATAGTCAGGTATTATATAAAGATTATAACGAAGAAAATATTACTTTAATTATTAGAGAAATGGTTGACTTATTAACTAGAAGACTTAGAAATATGAAAAAAAGTGCATCTGTAATTGGATTTGGTATTCAATATTCAAAATCAATAGGTGGTGGCTTTAGTCATACTATTAAAATAGATAAATATACTAAAGATACTAAAGAAATATATAATGTTTGCCTTAATATGTTTGATAAATATTATGATTATTTACCTATTCGTAAAGTAAGTGTTTATTTAGCTGGATTAATAGATGATATCGGTACGCAGCTTAATCTTTTTGAACCATTTGAAGAAATAATTTTAAAAGATAAAGCCAATGAAGCTATTGATAAAGTAAAAGAAAAATATGGTGAGAGTAGTGTTTTAAAGGCATCAAGCTTACTCCCTGACTCAACAATTATTGCTCGAAATAATAAAAATGGTGATGAAAGGTATTGATTTTAAATGGTCTCTGTGCTAATATAATATTGTTCTTATGGGGAATTAGCTCAGTTGGCTAGAGCATCTGCCTTGCACGCAGAGGGTCGCAGGTTCGAGTCCTGTATTCTCCACCAATAAGAAATCAAAGCCCTATATTTAGGGCTTTTTTTATTTAAACCAAGAATAAAAAAGTGATTGATACTTATTCTTATATAGAATATAATGAATATAGAAAGAGGTTTGTATGAATCAAGTAAGTAAAATAATATGGGGTTTGGTATTCATCTTAGTTGGTATTATAATAGGAACTAATGCTTTAGATATAACAAATATTAATATATTCTTTAGCGGTTGGTGGACTTTATTTATTATAATTCCTTGCTTTATTGGACTGTTTAATAAGAAAGAAAAATTTATTGGTAATTTCATTGGATTAATAATAGGAATAGTATTATTTCTAACAGTAAGAGGAATTATCGATTATGAAATAGTAGGAGCTTTAATATTACCATTTATTTTTATAATGATCGGGTTATCTATTCTTTTTAATAATGTTATTAAAAAGAACATATCGGAAAAATTTAGAACTATAGATAAAGATGGTTTAGAAACAATAGTTGCAACTTTTGCTGAACAAAAAATTAATATGGATAATGAAAAATTTACAGGCACTAATCTAGATGCTGTATTTGGTAGTATTGTTCTAGATTTAGAAAAAGCAGATCTTTCTAAAGAAACAATTATCAAATCTAGCAGTATATTTGGAGGAATTAAAATTATATTACCAAATGATGTTAATATTAAAATTAAATCAACTCCTATTTTTGGTGGCGTAACTAACAAAATCACTAATAAGAAAGATAATAAGAAAACTATTTATATCGAATCGTTTTGTTTATTTGGAGGTCTTGAAATAAAATGAATAGTATCCAAAAAACAATTAAAATTTTAGCTATTTGTTTTGCTGTATTTATAATTACAAGTATCGTTAGTGCTATCTTAATGACTCTATCATTAATAACTGGTTTTGATAAATCTAGTAAACAAACAATAAATTTCAGTGAAACATATCAGTATATTGATAATATAGACATTGAATTAGGAGCATCGAAACTAATTATTAAAAAAGGAACAGAATTCAAAGTAGAAGCTGATAATGTTACTAGTAATTTTAAATCAATAGCAAAAAGTGGTACATTAAAAATTAATGAATCAAGAAAATGGCCGCTAAGCAATAAAAGAGTCTCTAATATAACACTTTATATTCCAGAAAATTATAAATTAAATGAATTATTAATTGAAAATGGTGCTGGAGCTATAGATATTAATGATATTTTAGCAAAAGATTTTAACTTTAATCAAGGTGCTGGTACCCTTAAAATTAATAATTCTAGTTTTGAAGAAACATATATAAATGGTGGAGTTGGAGAAATAAAAATCACTAATTCTATTTTAAACAATTTAAAATTAGATACTGGTGTTGGAAGCGTTGATATTAATTCTAATATAACTGGGGATAGTGAAATTAATAGTGGTATTGGTAAGGTTTCATTAGTGTTAGGAAATCAAACTGATTATCAAATTCATATTGATAAAGGACTTGGAAGTATTAATATTAATGATATTAGTCAGCCAGATGGCACTATTTATGGCACTGGTCATAACCGAATTAAAATTGATAGTGGTATTGGTGAGGTAAATATAAAATTCACTCGTTAAAAAAAAGGTATGAAAATATCTTTTTTTAAAATTCAAACTCATTATGGTTTTTATCAATATAACCCACTTTAACATGTGCACCTAATTGATTTTTAAGTATTTCGCTAAATTCATCTCGTAATTTTAATAATTGTTCTTTATTTTCTATGAAGCCATCTAAAGGAATAAAGACTCTTTTAACATTATTATCTATTTTCCCGTCTTCGCCCTGTCTCCAAATCCATCTTCTAGTTTTAACTTTATTACCACTTACATATACTACTTCACCAATATCAGGTGTTTCAGATATGTTTCCTCCAAAAGGAATAAATATATCATCCGGATTTGCAAATCTTATCATAATATTTGTATCTAATTTGTCTAAATCATGCAGTCCTATCGGTATTAAGTATTTCAAGGAAAGAGCATTACCTAGATTTACAATTGGATTAATATCAGGAATAAAACCTGTTTTAACTGTTCTACTAACCAATGCCTCAATTGAACACATAAACTTATTGGGATTAATATTTAATTTATTAAAAGCATCTCGATAATATTTTATTTCTGGTAATTCTTTTATTTTTATATCTTGATATTTTTCTACAATATTATTTATGTTTTCTTTAAGCATTTGATCAATAAAATCATATTCTTGATTATTATTTATACCTTCGGCAATAATAATTCCAAAACATGCATTTTCTACATTTTCAAAAAATAACTTCTCAACAATAAATTTCATAATTGCTCCTATTCTAAAATTTTAGTTATATTTATTTAAAAACTGGATATAATTTTATTAAGAAGATAATTATCTTCTTAATAAGAGACACATTAAACAAATGTGTCTCTTATTTATTTACCGATATATCTATCATAAATATTACTAAAGTCTAATAGATTATCAACTGTTAGTAGTGTTTCTGGTTCTTTAGATAAGTCTGAAATAATTAAAAAGTCATCTATTAACTTATTATTATATGTATATCCATTGTTGTTTAAATATTCTTTAAAAGCTTCAATTTCATATGCATATTTTACTTTATATACCGAAAGCAAACCAGTTAGAGTGAAATCTAATTCTTGATAATTTTGATGAGGGATATTATCATTCCATCTTAGGTATACTAGTCCTTCTTGATATAAATCTGCTACCTTTTCAATTTGTCCACTAGATAATTCTATTTTTAAGTTATCTATTGAACGAGGAAGATTTTCACTTAGTTCAAGTAAAAATACACTATCATTTGTTAAAATTTCATCGTAAAATATTGTTTCCATAGTTTTTCCTTTCATCTTATTTTTATTATAACATCATATTTATTAAAATCAATATTGAATAATAATGCAAAAATATTAAATGTTTGGTATTATATATTTAGGAGATAAAAATGTTTAAAAGAAGAAGTAAATTATTATTTATAACAATTTTAATAGAAAGTATATTTAGTGGATGGGCATTATTTTATTTTAATTATCTTGATCGTTTATCTTATTTAGATAGTTTATCTTATGATCATATTGATATAGCGCTTTTAATAGAAAATATGTTTACTAGTACTTGGTGGGCTCTTATAATATTAACATTTTGTTTAATATCAATTTTTGGTCTAATTGCTTTTATATATCGAGATGTAAAATTTCAATTTGCATCGATTATGCTTTGGTGTGTTTTATTTATTTTAGCAATTAATTTTAAAGATAATGTTATTAATATAGTTAGTACTATTATGTTATTTATTCCTATCCTTACTTTAAATATATTTAGTTATTTTAATCAAAAAAAAGAAATTAATTTATAATTTCTTTAGATATATTTTTCTATCTTTGTATAAATATTATTATTTAATAATATTTTTTTTATTTCTTCTTTATTTTGATATAGTTTTAATTTACTTTCATAATCATCTAGTTTATTTGCAACCTCAATCAAAGTTTTACTAATCGCATTTTTAGATACTTGATAATTATCTGCAATTTCTTGTAAAGATAGGTTATTAAAATAATATTCTTCAAAATATTTTTGTTGAATATTTGTTAATAAACTATGGTAATAATCATAAAGAGCACTGTAATATATTATATTTTCCAATTTTTTT
>CAYTQE010000019.1:0-13254 GCA_964439985.1 uncultured Muribaculaceae bacterium
AAGCTCTAACGGCAATTCTAGCTGTTTCATCATCACGAATTTCCCCAATCATTATAATATCCGGGTCTTGCCTTAAAATACTACGAAGAGCATTTGCAAATGATAAACCAATATCAGAAATAACTTGAACTTGATTTATTCCTTCTAAGTTCATTTCAACAGGATCTTCAACAGTTATAATATTACGATCTTCAGTATTTAATCTTTGTAATATAGAATAAACAGTTGTTGATTTACCAGTACCAGTAGCTCCTGTTACTAGAATAATGCCATTTGGTTCAGCAATCATTTTTAATACTTTTTCAAAGTTAGGTTTATTAAAATCTAATTCTTCAATACCGGCTGATGACATTGTATAATCTAAAATACGAATAACTATCTTTTCACCTATATTAGTAGGTAAGCTTGAAACACGAAGGTCAATATTAGTATTTTCTAAATTATTTTTAATTGCTCCATCTTGAGGAGTACGAGACTCAGTTATATTCATTCCCGCAATGATTTTAATTCTTGTAATCATGTTTTTTTGGACATATAAAGGAACCATACTATAATCAAATAAAGTTCCATCAACTCTAATTCTAATTTTAAGTCCTTCATTAGAAGGATCAAAATGAATATCTGATGCTCCTTGTTTTATAGCATCTAAAATAATCATATTAACGATATCTGTAATAGGAGTTTCTTCAAAGTTAAAGCTAATTAGGTTAGAACTAGTACTTGTTAACTGGGCTGCATCTAATACAACTTCGTTTTGAGAAGTATCTTGAACCATAAAGTTACCTCCTATTTTATTCTTCTATAATTATACTTCAAAAACTATTCTTTATCAACTTAAACTTGATTATTTTATATACTACATTTATAATAAAATTAAGTTTTCAGGGAAACTGAAGAGTAATTCTAATTTTATTTATAGAGGTGTTGATAGTATGCATTGTGAATATTGTGGCAAAGATTTACCAGAAACTTTAGATTATTGTCCAAATTGTAAAATTAATGAAATGAAAGTACAAAATAATAAATTGGCTAGTTCCATCACCACCGATAAAATACCTGATAATGTTGATGTTGAAGAAAGTAAAATAACAAATGAAGAAAGTCCAGTATCTAATAAAAAGAGAAATATTTCATCGGTAGCATCATTTATTTTAGCCTTAATTCCATATCTACTTATTATTTATTGTATAATTGTTTCTGGTGGTAGTTTTGATGAATCTGGCTCAGGAGCCGTATGGTGGTTAATGATAATCTATTACTGGAGTTTAGGATTTCCTATCCTGCTAGTATCATTATTTCTAGGCGGAAGAGGCTGGAAAAGTGATAAGAAAATATTTTCATATATTAGTTTAGTTTTAAATTTACTTCCTTTTATATTATTACTTTTTACTCTGCTAGCGCCATTATTTATTTATAAAATTTAATATGAGAAAAAGCATATATTGAAATATAAATATCTTTTTGTTATATTCTTTTTAATCAACAGGAGGATTTTATGAAAAAAATTATGATAGATTTAGAAATTAAAAGAGTTAAAGATTGGATAGATATTAAAAACATCTTATTAAGTGAATAAATAAAATAACTAGTAAAAGCTTAAACTTGCATATTTCGTTGATTTAATATATAATAAATATAGTTTTTCAGTGAGATTGAGGAGTATTATATTAATTATTTCAAGAGAATTAACATATGGTGAAAGTTAATAATAAATATATAAGAATGTTGCAATTGAGAAAAATCGTCGATATGCGTTAAATATTAAAGAATAACAATAGTTATAAAAGTAAGGTGGTACCGTGATTATTAATCACCCTTACATTTATAGCTATTTTTAAAAGGAGCAGTATGTATAAAGAGTTTGATGATTATGTTTATTCATTTGATTTTGTTGATAAAGGAATAAATAGAAAAATATTTCATTCCAAAAGAGTTTCAGTAATAAGTGCTTTAATAGCCGAAAAATTAAATTGGTCATATGCTGATATTTTACTAGCGAAACAAATTGGTTTATTACATGATATTGGTAGATTTACTGAGTGGACAAAATTTAAAAAATACGGTCAAAATAAATTCGATCATGGTGATTATGGCGTTAAAATACTAAAAGAAAATAATTATATAGAAAAGTTTAATATAAATAAACAAGATTATGAAACAGTTTATCAAGCAGTTTACTATCATAACAAATTAGAATTACCTGAAGAAGTTAATAATAAACATGCTAAGTTAATAAGAGATGCTGATAAAATAGATATTTTATATCTACATACAATTGATAATGATTTATATACATATAATAATGATTACGGAAATATTATATCACCAAAAATTCGCAAAAGGTTCTTAGAGGAAAAATCTATTTTAGTAGAAGATATAACTAATTATGGTGAATTCATAATTACAACTTTAGCGTTTGTTTATGATATAAATTATGATTATTCAATAAAATATATTAAAGAAAAACAATATATAGAAAAAATGTATGATAAATTGGAAACAAAGGATATTTATGAAGGATATTTTAATAAAATAAATGATTATATAGAAAAGAGGTTTAATAATGTTAGATAAGAAGTATAATGCTGAAGAAAAAGAAGCAAAGTGGTTAAACTACTGGCAGGATAATAATATTTATGAATTTAAAGAAGATGGAAGAGAAGTTTATTCAATTGATACACCACCACCAACTGTAAATGGTAACATTCATGTTGGGCATATATTTTCATATTCTCAAACAGAAATGATTGCTAGGTATAAAAGATTAAAAGGATATAATGTTTTTTATCCATTTGGTTTTGATGATAATGGTTTACCTAGTGAAAGATTAGTAGAAAAAGAAATAGGCAAAAAAGCTCAAGAAGTGGGAAGAGAAGAATTTAACCGTCTTTGTTATGAGACGACTGATAAATATGAAAGTGATTTCAAAGATCTATTTAGTAAAAGTGGAGTAAGTACAGATTGGAAACTTGCTTATAAAACAATCAGTCCTGAAACTATTAAAATTAGTCAAGCATCTTTTATAGATTTAGTTAATAAAGAAAGAGCATATCAACAAACTAGTCCTGCATTATGGTGTACTGAATGTTTGACATCTATTGCTCAAGCTGAACTAGAAACTAAAACTCTTGAAACAAGCTTTAATTATATTAGATTCAAAACTAAAGAAGATAATGAAGAATTTTTAATTGCAACAACTAGACCAGAATTACTTCCAGCTATTGTTTCAGTATTTATAAACCCTGATGATAATGATCGTAATCATTTAATAGGTAAGACAGCAATTATTCCTATAATTGATATAGAAGTACCAATAATGGCTGATGAAAAAGTCGATTCAGATAAAGGTACTGGGATAGTTATGTGTTGTACATTTGGAGATCAGACAGATATCGAATGGTATAAAAAATATAAATTACCATTAAAACATATTTTGACAGAAGATGGAAAAATAAAAGAAGACATTAAAGATTATGGGGGCTTAAAAATAAAAGAAGCCCGCTTAAAAATAAAAGAAGATTTAAAATCAGGTGGTTATTTAGTAAAAGAAGAACCACTTACTCATGAAGTACAAGTTCATGAAAGATGCGGAAGAGAAGTTGAATATAGTATTTTAAAACAATGGTTTATTGATATTATGAACTATAAAGAAGACTTTTTAAAAATTGGTGAACAAATAAACTGGTATCCAAAACATATGCATACAAGATATATAGAATGGGTTAATACAGTTGCTTGGGATTGGTGTATCTCTAGACAAAGATATTTTGGAGTTCCATTTCCAGTATGGTATTGTGAAAACTGTAAAACCCCAATTCTAGCTTTAGAATCTGAATTACCAGTTAATCCTCTGGTAGATAAACCAAATATAGATGTTTGTTTAAATTGTGGCACTAGATCATTTATTCCTGAAGAAGATGTAATGGACACATGGGCTACATCATCAGTTACACCTCTAATTAATATGAAACATGGTGAGGTAAATAATCTAGAACATATTTTAAAACCAATGAGTTTAAGACCTAATGCTCATGATATTATAAGAACTTGGGACTTTTATACCATAGTTAAAAGTTTTCATCATTTTAATGAAAGACCATGGAATAATGTTATGATATCTGGATTTGTATTAGCTGGTAAAGGTGAAAAAATAAGTAAAAGCAAAAGTAATAGTAAGAGCCAGCCTTTAGATTTAATAAAAGAATATTCAGCAGATGTTGTTAGATATTTAGCAGGATCGGGTAGATTAGGCACTGATATGACCTATAGTGAAGAAACATTTCAAAGAGGTAAAAAACTAGTTAATAAGATATATAATGCTTCTAAATTTGTTGAAATGCATCTAACTGACTATGAAGATCAAGAATTTACTGAATTTGAATTCTTTGATAAATGGATTTTAGGTAAATATCAAGAAATGGAAACAACTTTCTTAAAGTATTTAGATGAATATGAAGTTGGTTTAGGACTTAATATATTAGAAAAGTTCTTTTGGAACTTCTGTGATAACTATTTAGAAATAGTTAAACATCGTTTATATCGACCTGAAGAGTTTGGTGAAAAAGAACGTTATAGTGGTCAAAAAACTATCTATATTATTTTATATAAATTATTACAAAAATTTAGTATATATTTTCCTTTTATAACTGAAGAAATATTTCAAGAAATATATCATAATAATAAATCAATTCATATTACAATAATAAATGAATTAAATTATGAATTTCAAGAAGAAGAAAAACTTGGTAATATATTACTTGAAATAATAAGTATTGCTAGAGGTGCTAAAACTGATGCCAATGTTACTTTAAAAACCCCAATTAAAAATTTAAATATCAGTTTAGAACCAGAATTACAAAAAGCATTAAATGCTGGATTAAAAGATTTTAAAGCAACATTATTTATTAATAATTTAGATATTAAAAACTTATCAAAAAATTATAAAATAAATAATTTAGAACTTAGTATTGAAGTGGAGGATTAAATGACAAATATTTTTTCTAATCATGATTTTATATGCTTATTTATTAGTTTATTAAGACTTGCTGATATTCAATCTTTTCAATTAGATGAAATTGAAAATAATATAATAAAATATAAATATAATCCTAATTTCAAAGATTTATTAAATAGCTTTGATATAAAATATAAAGCTGGTCAAGAATATTCACCAGAATATTATACCGCTATCAAAGAAGCTGCTAAATCAGGTTTAATATATAATAAACTTGATGATATAGACTTTAATATTTATATAAATGATATAGATATTATCAGTCTTATTAAAGATAAAGAAGAATATATTGATATGATGAAACTTTTTATAAATCAAATATATGATTTAAATTATGAATCTGAATTTCAAGAATTTACTAATTACAAAGATCCTAAAAATTATACTATTAATTCCAAAAAAACAAACTAAAATACTAGTTTGTTTTCTAAATAGGATTTTTTCTAGTATAATGATAGTAGGTGATTAGAGTATTGAAAAAATATGGTGAATTGTATAATAATTTTAATTTAAAAAACAATAATACTTATAAAATAGAATCTATAGCTAAATATTACATTATTGTTAATGATGTAATAAAATTAAAAGAATTAATTAAATACTTAGATGCAATAAAAGAAAAATATTTTATAATTGGAAATGGTTCAAATATAATACTACCATCATTTTATGATGGGGTAGTAATAAAATTAAATTTTAATAATTTAATAATAGAAGAAAATAATGTAGAGGTTGGTTCTTCTTATATGATCAATAAATTATCTCTTGATACAGTGAATAATAATTTAAAAGGTCTAGAATGGGCAGCAGGTATTCCAGGAACAATTGGAGCTTCCATTATAGGAAACTCTAGTTGTTATGAAGGCTCTTTAATGCCTTTAATTAAAAAATTAGATGTATTAATAAATAATGAAATAAAAATAATTACTACAGATGATTTTAATTATTCATATCGTCATACTACTCTTAAAGATGATAAAGTAATAATATTAAAAGCTTATTTAGAACTTGAAGAAGGTAATAAAGAAGAGTTACTTGAGATTATAAAAGATCGAACTAAAAAAAGAATAGATGCTCAGCCTCTAGAGTATCCATCAGCTGGTAGTGTTTTTAGAAATCCTGTAGGTTATTTTGCTGGTAAATTAATTGAAGATGAAGGATTAAAAGGATACTCTATTGGTGGGGCGATGGTATCAGAAAAACATGCTAATTTTATTATTAATAAAGATAACGCTACAAGTGAAGATATTATCAAATTAATTACTGAAATTCAAGATATTATCTTAGAAAAACATGAAATATATTTAATTCTTGAACAAGAAATTATTGTTTGATATAATAACGCTAGAAATGAAGGAGATTTTATGGAAAAGAACAACAAAAATATCACAAGTCGTGATGTTGATTTTGCGAAATGGTACAATGATATTATTCGTGAAGCTGACTTAGTTGATTACTCGTCAGTGAAAGGTAGCATGATTATTCGCCCCTATGGCTATGCTATATGGGAAAATATGGTATCTGTTTTAGACAAAATGTTTAAAGATACAGGTCATGTTAATGTGCAGATGCCGATGTTTATACCAGAGAGTCTTTTTAATATTGAAAAAGCTCATGTTGAAGGATTTGCTCCAGAAGTAGCGTGGGTTACTCATGGTGGAGATGAAAAATTAGAAGAAAGAATGCTTGTAAGACCTACTAGTGAAGTATTATTTTGTGAGCATTATAAAAAAATAATTAAATCATATCGTGATTTACCACTTTTATATAATCAGTGGTGTACTATAGTTAGATGGGAAAAAACAACTAGACCATTCTTACGCTCAAGAGAAATATTATGGCAAGAAGGTCATACTATGCACTCTAGTGAAAAAGGAGCCAGAGAAGAAACATTACAGATGTTAAATGTTTATACTGATTTTCAAAAAAACTATCTAGCAATACCAGTTATTCCTGGAAGAAAAACAGATAAAGAAAAATTTGCAGGCGCAGAAGAAACATATACAGTTGAAGCAATGATGTATGATGGGATTGCTCTACAAAATGGAACTAGTCATTATTTTGGGCAAGGTTTTGCTAAAGCTTTTGATATAAAGTTTTTAAATAAAGATAATATTTTAGAGAATCCATATCAAACTAGTTGGGGAGTAACTACGAGAATGATCGGTGGGCTTATTATGGTTCATAGTGATGATTTAGGGTTAGTATTACCTCCAAACATTGCCCCAGTTAAAATCGGAATAATTCCAATAGGTGATTCAGAAGAAGTTCTTTCTTTAGTACAAAACTTAGAAGAAAAAATAAAATCAAATAATTTAACTTATTATACTGATAAGACTGATAAATCACCAGGTTTTAAATTTGCAGAAGCTGAAGTAAAAGGATATCCAATTAGAATTGAAATTGGTTCAAGAGATTTAAAAGAAAATAAATTAATCTTAGTTAGACGCGATACTTTAGAAAAAATAACAGTAAATACTGATATTAATGAGATAATAACTAAAATAAAAGAATTATTAATAGATATTCAAAATAATTTATATAAAAAAGCTGAAAATAGAAGAAATATGATGCTATATAAAGCTGATACTTTAGAAGAATTTGAAAAATATTGTGATAAACCCGGGTTTATATTAACAACATGGTGCGGCACAGAAGAGTGCGAAAATCATGTAAAAGAAAAATATAATTTAAAAAGTAGATGTATACCTTTAGATAATCAAGAAAGTGATAAACCATGTACAATATGTCAAAAAACAGGAAAATATAAATTATATTATGGAAAACAATATTAAAATAATTACTTTAAAAGATAATGAAGAAACCTTAGAAAATAATTTAATATTGAATGAGAAAGAAGGCTATATAATGGATAAATTAGTTATTAATAGAACCTTACTAGCAATAGGCATTTCATTTATTACAATTATAGTCGGTTTTTGGTTAGCTTATATCTTATATAATATTGTAATGAGCAGTTAAAGAGTAAACAGTTACTCTTTTTTTCTTGTATAAGAAAGATGATAATGATAAAATGAAAAGTAGGAGATGAGTTAATTGAAGTCAAATAATAACATAATATTAATAATTATTCCTATTATACTTATATTATTAATCTCTATTGGAATTTCATATTCTTTCTTTACTGCAAATTTAACAGGAGGAGAAGAATCAACAACAATTACTGTAACAGGTGGTTCCATGAATATATATTATAATAGTGGAGCAGATATTTCTATTTCTAATATAATTCCTTCTAATGAACCAATTTCAAATAAATTATTTAACGTAACTGGAAACAATACAACTGGATTAAGAATGTTATATAAACTAAATATTATTATTGAAGAAAATACTTTTTCAGATGATGTCCTTAATTATAAATTAATTAGTAATAATAATGATGAAAATGGTCAAATTATACCTGGTTCTGATGACCTAATAGAAATAAAAGCAGGTGCTCAAATAATAGAACTTGGGATTGGAAAGTTTAATGCCCCAACTGATGGTAATAAAGTTCATACATATAATCTGGAAATATATTTTCCTAATACTGGCACATCACAAAACATGGAACAAAATAAAATATTTAAAGCTTATATAAATATTGAAAACCAGATAGATCCTTGTCCACTAGGTAATTGTATAACGGAATTAATAATAGATGCTTATAATGGAAAAAAAGAAGTGGAAAATAAACCAACTCCGAATTTTAGTTTAACAAATGGAACAAGTGGACTATATGCTATGGAAGATGATTATGGAACTTCATATTATTTTAGAGGGATCAAAACAGAACTTAATAATAATTTAATCTGGGGTGGTTTCCAGTGGAAGATATTAAGAATCAATGGAGATGGCTCAGTAAGGATTATTTATAATGGAACTGAAGCAGAGTTTAATCAAAATAATGAAGTAAATAACTTAGGGACAAATACTCAAATATCAGAAGCGCAGTGGAACTTAAATTATGATGATGATGCTAAATATTTAGGATATATGTATGGGGGAGCTAATGGAGTAGCATCAACTTCTCGTAATGGTGAAGTTTCTACAGCGGCTACTTATAATGAGACATCTACTAATATAAAAACTATAATAGAAATATGGTATCAAAACAATATATATAAAAAACCATTTGAAGAAGATGTAGTTGATAATTTATTTTGTAATGATCGCCAACTAAGAAGTCAAATTGGAGGTTCATCAACTGGTCCTGGTTATGCTAACTCTCCTACAACAATTTATGCACCATATCATCGTCTTTACTCATCAAAAAATCCTGACTTAAAATGCAGATTAAAAAATGATCGATTCACTCAAAATGATTTTGATTTTGGAAATAACAACTTAAATTATCCAGTAGGGTTAATAACTGCAGATGAAGCAGCAATAGCTGGATTAGTATATGGAGTTAATAACTCAAATAATTATTTATACACTAATCAAAGTTACTGGACATTTTCCCCAGCTATTTTAAATCAAAATGGTTCAGCAATAGTTTATGGAGTATCATCATTAGGTGAGTTATCAAATTTAAGTGTCTATAATCCTCTTTATATTCCTGGAAATGGAATTAGACCAACATTAAACTTATCACCCTATGTTAAAGTAACCGGTGATGGTAGTTATAATAATCCCTATCGAGCAATTTAATATAAAATTTCTAATAAATGTGCTTAATTAATAAAAGTTAAGTACATTTTTTATAACTATTTAAAAGGAAAAAATGTCTAATAAGTTAATATATATTTAAGAACTATATTAGACATTTTTTTTGTCTTTAAAATTATATAATAAATTTGGTGATAACATGAAAAAATCTATACCTTATATATTATCTTTATTTATAGGAACTTTTTTTGGTTATATTTTATTTCAAGATAGTGATTTAAATGTTAAACAAGTTTTTGCTAATGTTTTAACTGTTAAAGCATTTCAAATAGGTGTTTTTAATAGTAAAGAAGGCGCTCTAGAGCTTAAAAACAAATATGAGGGTTCTATAGTACTAGAAGATGAAGATGTTTATAGAGTCTATTATAGTATGCTGACAAATGATCAGGTTATTGAAAGAATGGAAAAATACTTAACTAATGAAAACATTAGTTATTATATTAAAATAATTACTATTAATGATAATTCTTTAATTAAAGCAATCGAGGAATATGAAGAAAAAATGATTAGTGGTTCAGATAATGTTCTTATCAGTATAAATAAATTAATTATGGAAACTTATGAAGGAGGATTAGATGATAATTAAAGATTTACCTGCATCAGAAAAACCTAGAGAAAGATTACTTAAATATGGTGTTTCTAATTTAAGTAATGAAGATTTAATAGCTATTTTATTAAGAACTGGTACTAAGAATCAAAATGTAAAGATGTTAAGTAATTTAGTACTCGCTAAAATTAAAAATATTAATAATTTAGATTCACTAACAATTGGTGAACTTACTGAAATAAAAGGATTAGGTAAAGTTAAAGCTATTACATTACTAGCAGCTATTGAACTTGGTAAAAGAGTATCTAATAAAGATATAGATAATGGTGTAGTTCTTAATAATACTAACTTAGTTCATCAGTACTTTGCTCACTTAATTGGTAGTAATAATCAAGAGGAAATATTAGTGATTTTACTTGATCATAAAAAAAGATTATTAAGTTATAAAATTATGTATAAAGGCACTATTAATCAAGCTATCGGATCTCCTAGTGAATTATATAATTATGCGATAAAAGAAAGAGCATCAGCAATGATAATTATGCATAATCATCCATCTGGAGATATTAATCCTTCAGAAGAAGACCATATATTTACTAATAATTTAATAACTACTGGTAAGATAATTGGGATTCCTCTTCTTGATCATTTAATTACAAATGGTAATGATTATTATAGTTTCTTTAATGAGATGATTAAAAATGAAGTCTAATTATTTAATATATTTACTTTTATTAACTTCAATTTTATTTCGTAGTAATATTTTAAATTTAATAAATAATATTGGTAATAATTTATTTCTAAGTAATGATAATTTAGAAGTAAATATATTACAAAATGAAAATCAATACTTATTAGAAGAATATAATAATCTTTTAAAGTTTCAAAATAATATTAAGATTGAATCTGATTATGTAATTACTAATATTATAAAAAATAGTTATGGATTAAATAATTTAATAATTAATGGCGGGAACTATAGAGTAGGAGATGAAGTAATAAGTAATGATGGATTAGTAGGTATTATTTCAAATGTTGGTGAATACACAAGTGAGTTAAAATATATTTATAATACAAATTTAGTTGTTAAAGTAGGTGATGAGACTGGAAAAATAGTAAATCATGATCAAAATCATAATTTAATTATTAAAGAGATATCTAATTATAATAGCATTAAATTAAATGATTTAGTTTATAGTGTTAATGGAACTTATATAGGTAAAATAATTAAAATAAAATACGATATCTTAGATAATTATTTAACGGTCAAAACCTCATCACTTAATAATTTAAATTATGTTGCAGTTATAAGTAGGTAAATATGATATTTGATTTTTTAGTTATTAATACTAGTGGAGTATTTTTAGTAACAGTATTATTTAATATATTATATTTAAATGATAAAAAGTTATATTTAATATTAATAACAGATATAATTTTAAATACATTACCAATTATAACTATTATAATTATTATATTTTATTTATTTAAAATATATATATTTAAATATATTAAAGAAAATATAATAAATTTAATTGTATTTTTAACTATTAATTACTTTATATTTGGTTTTATTATTTATGGAATATATAATAATTTTAATATCTATATCTGGAAATATTTATTATCTAATTTATATATAAATTTAATTATCTATGTAATTGGTCTTAAAATCTTAAGAAGTAAATATAATTTAGTGGGTGATACTCTTGATTCAGAAAAAATATATTAAATCATTATTTGTAAGAGTTTTAATAAGTATTATATTGTTTTTAATTTTATCAATTTTTGTTAATTATAGTGATGAAAATCTTTTATTTATAAAAAAGAATTTTTATGATAAAACCTTTAATTTTAGTGGATTTACAAAATTATATAATAAATATTTTGGCGCTATTTTACCAGAAGCTAATGATTTAGTTGTTAATAAAAATGAATTAAACTATACTGAGGTTAATACTTTTCATAATGGAGCTTCATTAAGTGGTGTAGAAACTGTTTCTCCGTTTAAAAGTGGGATAGTTGTTTTTATTGGTGAAAAAGAAAATTATGGTAATACTATTATAATTCAAGGCATGGATGGGATAGATTACTGGTACGGTAATGTTACTGATGTTAGTATAAAGTTATATGATTATATTGAATCAGATACAGTTATTGCTAATGCTAAAGAAAATAAATTATATGTTCTATTTATGAAAAATGGTGAAGTTTTAAATTTTGAAGAATTTATTTAAAATTCATGCTTTAACTTATCTAATTTTATTAAGTGTTCTTTTAGCTGGTTATTTTAATTATTTTTTAATAATAAGTTTTATTTTACTTATTCATGATTTAGGTCATATTATCGCTTTAAAACTATTTAATTATCAAATATATAATATAACTATTTTACCTTTTGGTAGTTTAATTAATAGTAATATAAATTCTAGTAGTAATTCTAAAGAAATATTTATAATTAGTATAGCTGGTGTATTAATGCAAGTTTTGTTATATCCATTATTTTATTTACTTAATATATATTATATAAATGATATAAGTTATAATATTTTTTTAAATTATAATAAAATTATCTTATTATTTAATTTATTACCAATTATACCCCTAGATGGTTCAAAAATAATACTTAGTATTTTAGAAAATTTTATATATTATAAAATAGTTTTAAAAATTATTAATATAATAAGTATTATTATATTAGTTTTATTTATGATTTATTTATCATTTAATGGACTTAATTCTTATTTAATAGTAGTTTTTCTTCTATATAAAACTTTTGAAGAAATAAAAAATCATAAATATATATTTAATCAATTTTTATTAACTAGATATTTAACTAATAAAAATTATTATAGAATTAAATATATTTCTAATCTTAAATATATTTTTAAAAATTATTATAATTTTATAAATAATCAAAATGAAGAAAAGGTTTTGCAATCGCATTATGAGCGAAATTCTTGACTTTAATATAGGTTTTTGATATGATTTTTATGTTTGTAATTGATTTATAAACCGC
>CAYTQE010000020.1:0-3853 GCA_964439985.1 uncultured Muribaculaceae bacterium
TATTCAAAAAACTGAAGTAAGAAAAATAGCTGATGAACTTGGTCTTATAACAGCTAAAAAGAAAGATTCAACAGGCATTTGTTTTATAGGAGAACGTAATTATCAAAAATTTATTGCTAATTATTTAAAACCAAATCCAGGGAAGATAATTGATATTGCTACAGGTAATGTTATTGGTAATCATACTGGGTTAATGAATTACACAATAGGTCAAAGAAGAAATGTTGGAATAAGCGGATATCCAGAAAAGCATTTCGTAGTTGGTAAAAATGTTAAAGACAATATACTTTATATTGGTTTTGGTGAAGATAATACATACTTATATAGTGATGCTTGTATTATCGAAGATGTTAATTTTATTAGTCCTACAAATCCATCATTTTGTACTGCTAAATTTCGTTTTCGAGGACCTGATGTTGAAGTTATTTTAGAATACCTAGAAGATAATAAAATTTTAGTGAAATATCCAAGTACAGTTAAAGCAGTAACTCCTGGTCAAGCTTGCGTTTTATACTTAGGAGAACAATGCTTAGGCTCAGGAATAATTAAAGAAATATATAAGAATAATGAAAAATTAGAGTATTTATAATATTCTTTTTTTAAAAATCAGTTAATTTACTTGACAAGTAAGTGTTAAGTGGGCTAAAATATAGATGTAAATAGAGTAGAGGAGTCGATAAAATATGGACAATTTAAACAATTTGCTTCAAGAATTAGGAATTTCAAAAGTAAGATTAGCAAAATATTTAGGAGTATCAAGACAGATGGTTTATAATTATTTAGAACTACCAAGTTTAAATAAATGGCCTAAAGAAAAAAAGATATCTTTATTTAAATTATTAGATATTGAAGATGGTGATGATGATACTTTAGAAAATATTAAAGTTAATACAGAATTTTTACTTGCTGTAGGAGATAGACTTAATAAAGGATTAAAAGATAATGTTCAAGGTGAATTCTTAGATTTAAAAGGATTAAAAAAAGAAGAACAACAATTAGTAGGGGATATATCATACTTAATTAAAGATAAACTAGTAGATAACCCTGAACATGAAGAAAACTATTACGCCCTACTTTATACTTATCATTTATTACAATCACTTGATAATGTTCCAGAAATTAAATTATTGTTAGGGTATATGTCTAAAGCTACTGGTTTTATTAAACCTAATGATTTTAAATTTAATGAAGATAAACAATTTATGTTTGAAGGAATTATCCACTCTGCTTTTAGTTTATATAGTAGTGGGGGAGCAAGTAAGAATAAAGTAATAGAATCTCATAAAAGATTTGTCCAAGAAATAGAAGCTCGTACTGAAGAAAGATTATCTAGAACTCAACAACTAAATACAGTTAGAATTCAAGCATTACGTGAACTTGGATATTCAGATATTAATTCAGAAAATGCTGCTGAGGTATTTGAAAAGATTGCTGAGATTCAATCTAGAAGAGCTTAATAAGTGACTAACTTATAATGAAATATAAATATATTATCAACTTCCTATAATAGATATTATGTCAACCGATAGATAAATTAGATATATAATAAAAAGATAACTTATCTCCTACTCTTAGTAGATTAGCTATCTTTTTTCTTTAAATAAATATCATATTTAATATAAATAATATACTAGCTAGTAATATTCCTATAATAATGCTTTTACGTGAATATTTATTAGCTTCTTCAAATATATCATTTATTGATATAGAGATCATTAATCCAGCTACAAATAATAAAATTATACTTATTATTAAATTATTAATATAATTTCTTAAAAATATCCAAGCTATTATTGCTCCAAGTGGTTCTGATAAACCACTAATCAAAGTTGCTTTAACAGCTTTATATTTATTTTTTGTAGCATAATATATTGGTACTGCAATTGCTATACCTTCAGGTATATTATGAAGCATTATCGCAATACTTAGTCTTATACCTAATTTTATATCGATTATTGAGCTTAAAAATGTTAGAATTCCTTCAGGGAGGTTATGCATCATTAAAGCAATCATACTGAGGACCCCTACCCTATATAAATTAGAATCTATTTTTTTAACTTTATTTATTTTATCATTGATTGATTTTGATAAAAAGTTTCCGAAAAATATCATTAAGAATAACATAATACTAGCTATTAAAAAATTATATTTATATTCTAAATATATAAAACCTTCAGGAATTAGTTCTGTAATTGATAAAAGTAACATAATTGAAGCTGAAAATGCTAAAGAACCACCAATATAATTATTAATGTTTTTAGGTTTAAAAAATATTAATAAACTACCTATAATAGTAGATAATCCAGCAATAAAACTAATTAATAAAGGTCCAATTATTTCCATATAATCACACTAAATATATGAATTATAATTTATTTTTATACCATAATACAAATAGGAGGTAATTATGAGTAAAGCTAGAGCAAAAAATAATTCAAGAAATAATTCTCGAAATAATAATTCACGCAATAATGCCAAAAATAATGCGAAAAACAACGCTAAAAATAATGAAAACTCTAAAACTAAAAACAATTAATTTCTAGGATGAGACTCATTATATTCATTGTGTAATGTTTCATTAGAAACTTGAGTATAAATTTGAGTAGTAGAAAGATTTTCATGACCAAGTAGTTCTTGAATAATTCTTAAATCTGCACCATTTTTAAGTAAATGAGTTGCAAAAGTATGTCTTAAGGTATGAGGAGAAACATTCTTCTTTATACCTTTTTTTTGACATTCTAATTTTATTATTTTAAAAATAAATTGGCGACTTAATTTAGTGTTTTGGTTATTTAAAAATATATAAGTACTGTTTTTCTTATTTAATAAAGGTCGATAATTATTTATATAATTATCTAGTGCTGAGATGGCATAATCTCCTAAAGGAATAATTCTTTCTTTTCTCCCCTTCCCCATCACTCTAATTAAACAATTATCTATATCAATATTAGCCATTTCTAAATTAATTAATTCTGTTATTCTAAGACCTGAAGAATATAATAGTTCTAAAATAGCTTTATTTCGAGCATCATATGGAGTTTTAATTTCAATATCTAATAACTTTATTACTTCTTCTAATGTTAAATAAACTGGAAGTGTTTTGTCTGGTTTAGGTCTTGTTAATAGATCTGCAGGATTAATATTAATCATATTTTTTCTTAAATAAAAATTATAAAATGATTTAAAAGTACTTATATTATGGGAAATAGTTTTATTATTTAAATTATTATTAGCTTTTAAGTAGTTTTTAAGGTCTTCTGTTGAAAGTTTTAGTAAATTAGAGTTACTATACCTACTTAATTTATTAATATCATATTTATAGGCTAAAACTGTATTATGACTATAGTTTCTTTCTAAAGATAAATATTCTATAAAATTATTAATATATTCTTTATTAATTTCTTCTATATTATCATTCTCGCACATCTTTACCACCTATAATAATTATACATAGAACTAGATAAATAAGCAATTCTATAATATAATTAAGTTGGTGAATCGTAATGCAATTATTAGCAAATGAATTAAGACCAAAAACTTTAAAAGATATAATTGGTCAAGAACATTTAGTTGGACCAAATAAAATATTAACTAATTTAATAAAAAATGATAAAATATTTTCAATAATATTATATGGCCCCCCTGGGACTGGTAAAACTTCAATAGCTGAAGCAATCGTAAATGATTTAAAAAGACAGTATCGATCTTTAAATGCTGTTATTAATAATAAAAGTGATTTTGATATAGTTATAGAAGAAGCTAAAATGAATGGTGAAATGATTTTAATAGTTGATGAAATTCATCGAATGAATAAAGATAAACAAGATTTATTATTACCTTATATAGAAAATGG
>CAYTQE010000020.1:3887-11792 GCA_964439985.1 uncultured Muribaculaceae bacterium
CTACTTCAAATCCATATCACTCAATTAATCCAGCTATAAGAAGTAGATGTCAACTATTTGAAGTTAAACCTTTAACCGAAAATAGTTTAAAAAAAGGAATTAAAAGAGCTTGTAAATATTTAAATAATCTAACTTTAACTAACTCTATTATTGAATCAATAGTTAAATATAGTTCTGGAGACTTAAGAAGTGCTCTCAATTTATTAGAAATGGCTTATTATAGTACAACTGATGGAATAATTACCGAAGATGTTTTAAAATCTATTTCTTCAAAACCAGTTATTTATATAGATAAAAATGATACAAATTATTACGATACTATCAGTGCTTTTCAAAAATCAATTCGGGGAAGTGATGTTCATGCATCTTTATATTACTTAGCTATATTACTTGAAGCAGAAGATTTAGATATTATATTTAGAAGATTAACTCTTATTGCTTATGAAGATATAGGTCTTGCTAATCCAGGTATTGGTCCTAAAGTTATGGCTGCTATTGATGCTGTAAAATTATTAGGTCTTCCAGAAGGAAGAATACCACTATCTACTGTGGTAATAGAAATGGCTCTATCACCTAAAAGTAATAGTGCTATATCGGCAATAGATAACGCTATTAATCAAGTAAGAAGTAATAAAACAAATAAAATACCTAATCATCTAAAAACAAATAGTAAAGATTATAAATACCCCCACTCTTACCAAAGATATTGGGTAGATCAACAATATTTACCAGATGACTTAATTAATCAAAAATTTTATTATCCTAAAATAAACAATTATGAAAATAATTTAAATAAAATAAATAAAGAAATGAGGAACAAATAATGAATGTAACGGTAATAGGAAGTGGAGCTTTTGGCTATGCTATAGCAATGATGCTTCGTAAAAATGGTAATAAAATAACTATGTGGACCCATTTAAACGAGCAAGCTAGTGATTATAAAAAAGGAAAAATAGAAATAATTCCAGGAAAAAAAATACCTAAAGATATAATATTTACTTCTAGTTATGAAGAAGCATTAAAAAAAGCTGATATCGTATTTATTATGGTCGCAGCCAAATATGTCGGAGATGTAGCTAAGGGAATCAAACCTTTTGTAACTCCTAATCTCCATTTTTGTATTGGTAGTAAAGGTATTGAACAAGGTAGTTGTAAATTTGTTCATCAGATTTTTAAAGATCATATTAAAACAAAAAATTTATCAGTAATATCAGGACCTTCTTTTGCAGTAGATATGATAAATAATGAACCAATAGGTTTTTCAGTAGCATCAAGTTCTAAAAAAACTGAAGAAATGGTTATTAAAGCATTAGCTAGTGATACAGTTAAACTACGACCTTCTTCTGATATGATTGGAATAGAAATTTGCGGCTCAATAAAGAATGTTATAGCGGTAGCAGCAGGTATGTTAGAAGGTTTAGGTTATAGTGAATCAACTAGAAGTTTTTTAATTGTTGAATCAATGCATGATATAAAACAATTAATTAATGGTCTTGGTGGAAAGAAAAAAACAATTCTAAGTTTTGCAGGAATTGGGGATTTACTTCTTACTTGCACAAGCACTAAAAGTAGAAACTATTCTTATGGAGTATATTTAGGTAAAAAAGATTTTAAAGGTGCAAAAGAATACTTAGAAACTACTACAGTAGAAGGATATTATACATTAAAATCTATATATACATTATTAAAAAGAAAAAAAATAAAAATGCCAGTTATTGATTTAATATATAAAATAGTCATGAATAATGAAGATCCAAATCTTCTAGTAAAATTTTTAATCACAAAAAAATAAACTTTAATAGTTTATTTTTTGGTTATATCATTAATTACATAACTAGCACATAATAATCCAGCAATGCCTGGTATATAACTATTAGTACCAAGTTTACCAGTATCAACTGGTGTTTCGCTACTGCTTACTACCATAATTTTTTTATTGATTTTTAGTTCTTTAACTTTTTTTCTTAAAATTCTTGCTATTGGATCATTATTAGTTTTTGATAATTCAGTAATTGAAAATAGTGCTGGATTAGTCTTATTAGCAGTTCCCATACTAGAGATTAATTTGTATTTATATGTAAGTGATTTTTCAATTAATAATAATTTAGTATTAATTGTATCACATGCATCTATTATATAATCAAATTTATTATTTAATATTCTATCTAGATTATTTTCATCTAAATTTTCATAATAAGAAGTAATATTAATATCAGGATTTATTTTTAATGCTCTATTACAAGCTTCTTCAACTTTCGTTAAACCAATATTATCTTTTGATGATATTATTTGTCTATTTAAATTGGTTATTTCGATATTATCACCATCGATAATATAAATATTCTTTATACCAGAGCGAACTAAAGCTTCTAAAGCATAGCCTCCTACTCCACCAATACCAACAACTAAAACTTTAACAGTTTCTAGTTTAGAAAATTTATCAGTACCTATTAGGGCAATCAAACGTTCAAACATGAGCTCCTCCAAATAAAAATGCCTAGCAATAGTCAAAGTGATAAATCCCGCGCTAACACAGGTGGGCATCACATAAGAGGCTTTAGGATTCTAATACTTACGCATTAGTCTTCAACACCACTTCTTAATTAGATTCCCAATAATCACTAACTGTCGGTTTTATATATGACCATCTGCTAGGCAATTTAATTATAACATTACTTTCAATAAAACTAAAGACATTTAGGAATATTTGACATTTACTTTTTAGATAAAATCAATTTCTAGCCAAAAAATTAGGACAATATATATTAATTATTTTGAAATGTTTAAAATTTACAAACAATACTAATTATATTTTTTAATCATATATTATGCTAGGAGTTATTTTATGAAAAAATTGAAAAATATTGCTTCATCTACTGGTATTTATAACAATTTAAACACTGTTTTATATTCTAATAAAAATGAAGTGTTATTAATTAATAATTTTGAAATTATTAAAAAGGCTAATAAAACATTATGGGCAACTGGTAATTTAACCTATACAATTATAATTAAAAATTTATCTAGTGCTAGTCTTGAGAATATTATAATTCAGGATGTTTTAAATCCAAATTATATTTTATTGGATGTTGAAAGTGTAAGAATAAATAGTATTCCTGCGGGTTATGGAATTTTTACATATGATAGAAACAATGGTTTATTAGTAATAACTATACCAAAAGTTAAAGGTGAAGAAAAAATTATTATTACCTTTAAAGTTAATAAAAGAAATACTGAACTCTTTACTCTAGATAATGTCGCTACTTTATCACTTGATGATAGTTTTAATTATGTGTTTCACAGTAATATTGTTACTACAATTGCTACTACATCAGCATGTAGATGTAAAGAAATTAAAAAAAATATCAAATATTAAAAATAAAAATCATTAAGATTTTTATTTTATATATAAAGAAAGTACATTCAGCCAAAATATCAAAAAACATAATTTTTAGAATCGTGTTTTTATTTTAAAAACAAATCCGGTGTGTAGGAATGAAAGTTATTATAGTTGGTATCGTCTAATCATTAAATTAATGAATAATATAATAGATATATAATTGCAGCTTAACTTTATTATTCTAGTATCCAATTAATGTCAGTTCGATAAGTAGTATTTGATTCAATAGGAACTATATTAAGCTGAAGCAATATTCCTTTTTCATCTTGCCACTCAACATCTGTTGTACCAAAGGCTCCTATAGGATCACTATAAACTAGGGTTGGTGTATCTGATAAGATAAAAGTATTATCACTTTCATCAATAAATATAAGTCCATTTTCTAATATTTTTCCATTTTCATTTGTAAGCGGGAAGTTAATTGTTGCATATAAATTCCATGGTGATGGGACTACTCTTTCGTCTTGAATTACTACTTTAAGAGGTGTTGATCTATTACATAAAGTTGGTGTTGTTTGAAATGGTGTTAAATTAAAAAATACTTGTTTGGTTGCTTCTGAAATATATAAATCACCGATGTAAACAATTTGAACAGTTCTAAATCTATATAAAAAACTATTAGCTAGATTGGCAATAAAATTTATGATTGTTCCTTCTGGTAGAGCTGATGAATATGAGTAGATAAAGTTTCCACTAGCATCAGCTACTGTTAAATGATCACTACTATTGTAATTAATTTTAATGTCCGAGTATGGTGTCGTAGTACCTGTTATATCTGTTGATAAATCAGTTATTGGTCCAATTGTTAATGATGGTCGTCCCATTGATAACACTGGACTATTATTAAGTAAGAAATTACTTAAATCTGGTAGCTGAGCAATTTCAGTTGGTGTTAAGTTATTTGAAGCCATAGTTGTAGTACTAGATGTTATCGTGCCACTAGCAGTTAAATTATTCATGTTTTCTATTTTATACCAAGAGTATGTTGGAATATTATCTATATTACCAGCTGTATTTAAAGGAGTCTTTGCACTTAGCCATCTATTATACTGAGATATATTTAAATTATATGGAATAGTATTTGATGAATGTATGGCATTTGTAGCTCTATTATACATGATTAAACTATTAGGATTATTAATATTAAATGAAGCATTTGTTCCAATAAATTGTAAACAATAATTTCCAGTTACTCCTGCAAAATCACTAATCATTTTAAGTGAAGAACCAGTATTCATTTTAAATTCTCCAATCACAACCCAAGTAGAAGTCGATCCAAAGCCTTCTGTCTGCTCAATATTTACTGTAGCGTTTGTATCTATTAAAACATTTTGAGCTCTATGGCCATCATCATAGCTTATACCAGTAGCTGTAGTTATATTAGTAGTTGAACCACTACCAAAAGTTATATTTATATGGGTAGCAGAGCTTATAAAATATAAATACCTATTAACACTAGTAATTGATATATTTGCATCTGGTAATATATTAATATAAGGATATGCTCCCCCTACTACATGTCTTAACCAAAAAATAGAAGTACCGGTTGTCACACTGTTAATTGTAACATTTCCTCCTAAAGTAACATTTCTAGTTTCAGCAACTTCATTAGCGGGAGATACATCTGGTATTATATTTATATCGGAATCTTTTATTATTAATGAACTATATGGATTAAATGCAAGTTGAGGTCCTTCATAAACAATATTTTCATAAGATACTGTTACATTACTAAAATTTGAGGAATCATAAACACATATAACTCCATAAAAGTTTCTACCAATAACATCAATATTCTTAACAGTAATATTCATACTAGTACTGGCAGATCCAATTAATAATATAGTTTGTGGATAAGCACTACTAGGATAATCTGTATAAGTATATCTGATATTATCATAAGTTCCATCTATTGTTAAATTAGTTCTATTTAAGTTAACATTTATTCCACCAGATAAAGTAATATTATCTCCAAAATATATATAACTATAAGTATTACCCTCCAAAACTGATTTTAATTCATTATAGTTAAATACTACAACAGTTTCACTATCTATAATTGTCATTTTATCACCTTTATACTATTGTATTAATTATATTTTAGTTTGAATAATTAATAAATACTAACCAATGTTAATATTCTTACATAAGATATATTAAATTATGAAAGAGGGTGTTTTTTTTTGAACGAACTAATAAATAGTGCCACCTCAATTGGAACTTATGAAGGATTATCTACTGAAATGACAACAGAGACGGTTGTAATTCAACTAATTGATGGCCTAACTATTGCTAAAGCAGCTAATCGAGAATCATGGGCTACTGGAAATCTTACTTATACTATTACTATTGATAACCAAAGTCCTAATGCATATGTAGCTCCAATTGTAACAGATACTATTGATCCAATTTATGCAACTTTAGTTCCAAATACAGTTACAATTAATGGTGTAACAGCTACAACTCCAGGTCAATACACATTTGATGCTGTAACAGGTTTATTAACAGTTAATCTAACTGATGTAGCTACTTTATCAGAAACAGTTATTGAATTTGAGGTTTCAAGAGTTTAGAAAAAGCTATCAATTTGATAGTTTTTTTTAGTAATAGTCTAAAAATGAATGTTTTTTATTGTTTTTATGATATCCAAGAACGGTACTTAAATTAATATTATCACTACTTTTAAATATATTTTTATCAATATCTTTATATGTTTTTCTTAAATTTGATATTAATTGTTTTATTTCAGTTCTTTTACTATCAATTTTTTTATTTTCTACATCACATGCACAGTTAATGAAAGTTAGATTATTAAATTTAACCCACTTTTCAATATCATATTCTTTAACTAAATATAGTGGTCTAATCAATTCCATATTTGGATAATTATCACTTTTTAATTTAGGTAACATAGATCCATATGAACCAGCATAAAAAATATTTAACATGATTGTTTCAATAACATCATCAAAATGATGACCTAATGCTATTTTATTACATCCTAACTCATTTGCTTTATTATAAAGATTACCTCTTCTTTTTCTAGCGCATACATAACATGGATTCTTTTCGTTTTTAATATCATTAAAGATATTAGTTTCAAATATATTTATATCTAAATCAAAATAGCTAGCATTTTTCTTAATTAAATCTATTGCTGCTTTATCATAACCGGGATCCATAACTATATATTTAAGACCAAATTTAATTTTATGGTGTCTATTTATTTCCCTTAAAGTCAAAGCTAGGAGAAAAGAATCTTTTCCCCCGCTTATACAAACTGCTATATTATCGCCTTCTTTAATCATTTGATATTGATCAATAGCTTTAATAGCTTTTTTCCAAATTGTTTTACGATATGTTTTAATTATTGATTTATTGATATCTTTTAACTGATTAGGTATCATTTTTTATTTAGTACCCATACCACCATCAATACGGTGAGCAGTTCCTGTTAAGTATGTAGATAAATCTGATGCTAAGAATAAAATAGTATTAACTACATCTAAATTACTAGCATATCTTCCAAATGGAATATCTTTTACAAAGTTAGTTTTTACTGCATCTGGTGCATCAGGTGCAGCTTTTCTTTCTATATTTCTCATCATATTATTATCTACTGGTCCTGGACAAATAGCATTTACTCTGACATTATATGGAGCAGCTTCTTGAGCTACTGTTTTAGTTATACCTAATAAGGCATGTTTAGATGCTACATATGGTGCTAGTCCAGGACTACCCATAAATCCAGCAACTGATGCAGTATTTATTACGCTTCCTTGTTTATTTTGATACATAATTGGTAAAACATGTTTTAAACCAAAATATGCTCCTTTTATATTAATATCTAAAACAAGATCTAAGTTTTTTTCTTCAGTTTCAGTTACTAAAGCAACTTCTCCTTCTGTTCCAGCATTATTTAAAAATATATCTATAGTTCCAAATTTATTTACTGTTTCAGTAACAAAGTTTTGAACTTGTTTTTCATCTCTAACATCTGCTCTTAAATATAGAACTCTATCTTCCTCTAAATTTAATTCATCTTTTAATTTTGCTAATTTTTCTAAATTAGTTCCGACTAATGAAAGTTTTGCGCCTCGTAAAGCAAACTCTTTAGCAGCACATCCCCCTATTCCACCAGTTGCTCCAGTTATTAAAATAACTTTATTTTCAAAATTCATATTTCCTCCTCTATTTAACTACTTATGTAGTTGTTCCTTTCCATCTTTCTAAAACATCACAGTTTGCTGAATAAGGCATTGGATTTGGTAAATCCATTTTTATTAATAGTGGTATTTTAAAGGCATTTCCAAATGAGACTAAAGTTCCAGCTTGTAATGAGTTTAATTTTTCAATTATATCTGATGATATATTAGGTAACATTTTTTCAACATATTCTATATCTTTAGGATGAGTCATTTTATGGACTAAAAAGTTACTCATTTGCGCTACAACTGTTTCACTTATATCAACTGGTCTTTGACTAATTAAACCAATTAAAACTC
>CAYTQE010000021.1:0-11560 GCA_964439985.1 uncultured Muribaculaceae bacterium
GAAAATATATCACTGCCTATTTCTCTAGATCAAAGAGAAGTAGATGAAAAGAATTTAAATAACTTAATAAATATGCTCGGACTAAATAAAAGAACGACTCATTTACCAAATGAATTATCAGGTGGACAAATGCAAAGAGTATCTATTGGTAGAGCGCTAATTAATAATCCAGCCATACTTCTTGCTGATGAACCAACTGGAAACCTTGATTCCAAAAACAGTATTGAAATAATGAAGCTATTAAAAGAAGCAAATGACAAATTAGGTCAAACTATAATAATGGTAACTCATGATATGGATCTTGCTAAGTATGCTGGCAGAATAATAACAATTGAAGATGGAAAAATTATAAGTGATGAGGTAATATAATGAAAGTTATAAAAGAACTTACAATTAAGCATCTATTACTCAATAAAAGTAAAACTTTAATATCTATTATAAGTATAATTCTTGCAACATCACTTTTATTCTTTATTGGTATTGGTGCATCAACTATTAGAAAAACAAATATTGATGATGCAGTATATAACTATGGTTCTCATCATGTTATATTTAACGATTTAATTTATAAGAAAATAGATATTTTAAAAGAAGATAAATCGATCGAAAAAATCGAATTTACCCAAGAAGTAGATAAAGTATTTTATGATAAATTATCTCAAGAACAAAATTTATATTTAACTATTCAATCCATAAACAATATTAACGAAAACAATATTACAATAATTAACGGTACTTATCCTAGAAATAATAATGAAATAATTATCTCTAGCAAAATGTCTGGTTTAGGCGCCTTTAAAATAGGAGATTCAATTGAAAACAGAAAAATAGTTGGTATTTTTAATAAATCCAATTATATTACTAGTGAATATACATTTGATGGTATAAATCATAACTTTTCACCTATAGCTTATACTTTTCAAAAAATAAGTGAAGAAAATAAAACTAATTTTATTATAACTTATAATAAATCGTTATATACATATTCTAAAATATTTAATACAGCAGAAAATTTAGGTTTAAAATCAAAAATTAACTCATTTGGTGAAAAGGAATATGAGAATACTGAAGTTAATAGAGTTTTAATAAATGCATATGGACAAAACAATGATGGTAGTAAACAAATAGCAAGTTATGTAATTATAATTATTCTTTTAGTAGTGATTACATCATTTTGTGTTTTAGTAATACGAAATTCATTTGAAATTTCACTATCAGAACGAACTAAGCAATTAGGTATTTTAAGAAGTGTAGGTGCAAGTAAAAAACAATTATTCAAATCAGTTATGTATGAAGCTTTTTTAGTTAGTGTGATAAGTATCCCGATAGGAGCACTGCTTAGTTTTGGATTAACTCAGTTAGTCATAAAAATATTTAACAATATTTTAACAGGAATAATTGATGTCTCATATTCTCTATATGTTTATCCATCATATATAATAATGTCGATAACTTTTATATTACTAACAATATTTTTATCATCACTTACATCAGCTAGAAATGCAGCTTCTATTTCTCCAATTGAAGCTATTAGAAAAAATAAAGATATAAATATTATTAAAAGTAAAGCTAATTACAATTTCATTAAAAAAGCATTTAAATCAGAAGGAGAAATAGCTTATAAAAATATTAAAAGAAATGGTGGGAAATTTTCTACAACAATTACAACTCTATCAATTAGTATTGTTTTATTTATAATTATATCAACATATTTGAATTTTGCTATAGCTCAAAATACTACTGATAATGCTGACTTTGATATAAGCATTATTATTCCTCATATTGAAAATACAAATGAAATAGCAAGTAGCGTAGAAAATATTATCAATCAAGAAGATTATATTAAATATAAAAGTACTTTTCTATCATATAAAGTAAATAAAAATTATTATAAAGAAGAATATATAAATAGTGATAATTACTTTGAAAGTGACTACTCATTTATATACTTAATCGGACTAGAAGAAGAACAATATAATGAATATAAAAAAGAAATTGATTTAAAAAATAATTCAAAAAATATATTTTACAACAATCATTATATTAAATTTGAAGATAAACCTTCAAAAAGAGTCGAAGTATTTAAGAATGAAAATATGAATCTTGAAATATGTGAAGTTAGTGAAGACTCTAGCGGAAAAGAAATTGGTGATTGCTATTTTAATTTTAACAATTTTCATTTAACTAATAATAGTTATCATTTCCACTTTCAAATACCATCTTTAATAGTACCTATGACAGAGTATGAAAGATTAGTTGAAGAATATATAGGTAATTATGATGCAAATTTCTTTAGTATAGAAGGAACTTATAAAGAGTATTTAAATGATTTATATATTGGAATTAATACTAATAAATTTCAAGAATTAGACGAGAAAATTACTGAAGTCTTAGATAAACATTCCTATGCAAATATTATATATCAAAATAATGGCCTTCAAAACTATGAAGAATACACTATGATAAATTCAGTAAAATTTGTTGCATACTTTATATTAGGTTTTATAGCCGTAATAAGCACTACAAGTATAATAAATACTTTAAATACAAGTATGAAACTTAGAGAAACAGAATTTGCTATGTTTCGAAGTATTGGAATTAGTAAAAAAGGTTTAAATAGAATGCTTAGATTAGAAAGTTTCTTCATAAGTATTCAAACTACTATGTTTGCTATACCTATTTCAATGATTGGTTCATTTATTCTAATCGAAATGATGAAAAAATTAACAGATAGTATGATTAATGTTAGATATCCGTTTATTGAAATAATATTATCGATAACTATTGTTTTCTTGATAATATTTATAAGTACTTTATATAGCACTTATAAAATAAGAAAGTTAAATATAATAGAAACTATAAGAAAAGAAAATATATAGGTAATTAACAAATGAAATATTATTCTTATCATCATAATTAAATTTACACTTATTTATTTTTACTACTTATTGTTAATTTCAAGTCGTTTGATAAAGTTTTTACTAAAACATTTTTTATCTTTTCAACATCTAAATAAGTATATTTATTACCATCAACATAAATAGAAGTACCTAATTCTTTAAGATAATTATAAAATAACTCATTAAATTCTTTTACTGATATAACTTGGTTATCAAGTTCTCTTTTAATTTTTTGAACATAGCAACTAATTAAAAATTGATTTATTATAGTAAGTTTTTCACTAATCATACTTTTTTTAATATAAATGTTATTTTTATTAGTTAAATATTTTTCTATAAAATCCATTGCTGAAATAAAATTCATGATATTTTCTATATTTTCATATATTTTTAATTCTTCAATTAATCCTAACAAATCAGCTTGTAAATACATTTTTTCCATCAATTTATTGCCAACAATATTTTCTAGTTTTTGAACATAATGTACTTGTAAAGAATAAGATTTTTCTATGTTGGTATTGTTTGCAAAATATCTTTCACTTAATAATTGAGTGTATCCTTCGTTAATACCATTTCCGATATCCTTTTTAGTTTTTTTGGAAAATTGACTAAAACCAGAATAAACAATATTATCATCTTGACAATAAAATGAACTTGCCATATGAAATAACTCGTGTACTATAACATTATTAAAATCATTTTTATCTATTTCAATGCAATTTGTAAGAATGTTATATTTGGCAATAATTCCTCTTTTAAAGAAGAAATTTTCTAATTTAAAGTTTTTATATATTATTTTAAAGTTAGATAAATGTTTATATAATAAACTTAAATCAATATTTGGTATTTCTTGTTCTAATGTATTTAAAAAATCTAAAACATGTTTTCCAAACTGTACTTTTAATAGCTCTGCTTTATAATCATCAGAAAATTTATGATTAAATTCTGGTCTTTTATTAACTAAAGTCATATTGGTTAATGTATAATCTTTTTGTATTTTATAGTTATTAGCTATAAACTGAATAGTTTTGGCACTAATATATATAATAATTATTGGTTTTAATATTGTTAATAGATCTTTATTATCAATATTACTAATTATATTTTCAACTATATTATGTTTTACTATCTCCATTATAATTACCTCATTTGCTTTTTAGTATAGCATATATTTTTTCAGTTTGAAAAAAATAGTATTTAAATAATTGATTTAAATACTAAGCATCTAAATATTTTATGAAATCATATATTATTAATATGATATTTATAAAGTGGGATATTAATGTTTTCTAAAGATTATGAAAAATTCATAAATCAAGATTTTGATTCTTTTTCAAACTGGTTATTTTCATTAAATGCTTATGAATTTACTTTAATATCAACAGTTATAGGATTTATAATATCATCTACTCTAACTGTTAATCAACAAAATTCACTTGGTAATTTTTTTGAACTGCTTGGTCAATTGATTTTAACAATTAATGCTCAAAATGAGACATTAATAAGTAAAAGAAAAGTAAAGCAATCAAGTATAAAACCAATTATTGAAAGCAATAATATAGAAGAAGATATACTAAAAATAAAACAAGAATTAATTAATTTAAGAAATGATGTTTTTAGGGATTCTAAATAAAATTATGATATACTTTTATTAGAAGGTGATTTTTTGGAATTAACAATTAAAGAAAAAGAACTATTTAAAAATCGTTTTTTTGAATTAACTAGCCTTGAAGATGTAGAATATTATTATCATGTTACTGAAAAAGATATGGAAGAAGTAATATTTAACGAAGGCTTAATAATGAAGGAAAAAGAATTATATACTAAAATGATACCAATAGATTATGAAATAAAATATGATCCTATTGCTTTTGTATTAGATGAAAAAAACAGAGGTATAAATAGAACAACAGGAAGCATTATTTTAATTGGTATTTTAAATGAAGACTTACCATATGTAGTTAGAGAAAATAATAATATTTCAAATTCACAATTTTTAAAAAGTGATAATGAATATAATTTTGATCCTCAATATATAGTTGGTAGTATTGATATAGAGAGTTTAACAATTACATTAAATCAAGAATATTATTTAGCTTCAGATATTGATTATCATAGTAATTATAGTTTATATTAATTATTTAAATAAGATTAAGAATAATCTTTTTTTTTGGATAAATAAATATAACTCGCATATTTTATTATATGAAATGGGGATAATATGTTATCTGATGAAGAATTTATTAACCAATCTATAACACTTAATTTGTTTTATTTATCAAATATCAGAGGTTTCTGTATAAACATTACTCTTTCATTTTTAGATGATTATTGTGTGAATAACGCTAAAAAATTTGTTTTTCGTACAGAAGAAATTTTAAATAGTTTTATAGATGAAATAACAGGTCATGTACCGATTTTTGCTTTACAAAGTAATTTCATAATAACTGATTATACACTTAAGTGTGAATATTTGACTGAAAAATTATTTGACATTGATTTAGATACTAGTATAACTACACAATTACAGTTATTAAAAACGCTACCAATAAAATCAAATAACAAAAGTCTTTATAATTTAATGACAGATGTTAATAAGAATACCTTTAATTTAGCTACTGAGTATATTAAATTTTTAACTGTAATATTTAATCGAGAAATAAATAATGAATTATTTTCATATTCAACACCTTTCTTAACAAGGGGCGTTATAAATCTAGTAACAATGCATAAAGATATGCTTAATAGAACTATTAAAAAAATGGCTGTTAGTCCTACATATATTACTGATTATGAATTTAAAATGAATGAAATAATGAAATTAATAGCAATTTTGATTGCAGCAAGGGTAGATCCTTCTCATGAAAAAATATATATAAAAGCTAATTCTTTTGCGATTGAGTTTCAAGTTAATAAAGTAAATTATATAAACAAAGACTTGAGTTTTGAAGATCAAATGAATATAACAAAAAAGTTAAAAAGAACAATGATCCGCTTTTCAGAATTCTTAGAAGATATCATTATTGATGTATTGAATTCTAAAGCTTATTTTATAATTGAACCAATATTTTTAGATGATTTTTATCGAATGGTAAACTATGCTATTTATAATGTTGCTTTAATAGAATTAAATTATTAAAAATCATAATAAATAAACTTTAGATACATATTTTTAATGTAAGGAGTGATAAATTGGATTTAAAACATATAAATTTGAATATATTTAAAAATTATAGAAGAGAATATTCAAGTTATGGAACAAAATATATAGTTGAACCTCATGATAGTTTATACGATATTGCTTATAGGTTCAACACTAGTGTAGAAATATTAATGGAATTAAATAATTTAGAGAATGATTTAATTCATCCAGGAGAAATTATAATTGTTGATAATCTATATCACCCAGAAAACAAACCTATTTATAAAAAATATACTGTAAAAAAAAATGATACACTTTATAGTATTGCCTACAATTATGGAATGACATCTAATGATATATTAGAAATCAATAATTTATTAGATGATAAAATTTTAGAAGGAGAAATAATATATGTTTACAATAATTTGCCTTTGCTTAGTGATGAAATAATTTATACAGTAAAACCAGGAGACTCATTATACTCTATAGCTCAAGAACATAATACAACTGTTGCTAAAATAAGAGAACTAAATTACTTTACAGATGAGTTATTAACAGTAGGAACAAAGCTTATTATAGTTAGTGAGGAACTTGTTCTTGATGAAGTTACCGAAATATATATAGTTGTTCCAAACGATTCTTTATACTCTATTGCAAATAAAAAAGGTATTTCAACAGAAGAACTAAAGCAAATAAATAATTTAACTAGCGATCATTTAAATGTTGGACAACAACTTATAGTTCCTAAGGAAAACCTCAATGGAAGAATCTCGTAGAGTTGAAAATTATACAAGTACTGATTTAGATTTTTTAGCCAGATTAATGAGAGCAGAAGCAATAGGGGAAGGGGAATACGGAATGTTGTTAGTTGGAAATGTTGTGGTTAATAGATTATTATGTAATTCTCCAGATTTTGAAAAAATCACTACTATTCAAGAAGTAATATTTCAAACTCCAGGTGGTTTTGCAGGAATTCAAAGCGAATTGTTTAAATTAAGTTCAACAACTGAAGAACGAACTCTTGCTAGAAGAGTTTTAGATGGAGAACAATTTTGGCCTGCTTCTAGAGCCCTATGGTTTTATGCTCCAAAAAAAGATGAGGAATGTTTAGTTACTTGGTTTAATCAAGAAAATATTGGTAGATATAAAAATCACTGCTTCTATGTTCCCGAACAAGGTCAGTGTTAGAAATGAGGAAATTATGAATAATGAAGAATTATTAAGTTCATCTTTAGTAGTAGGTCTTTCTTACTTGATGACATTACGAGAATTTTGTCTTAATATTAATTTTGCTTTTTTAGATAACAATCAATCATATAAAAATTCTGCATTAAATTTTTATGAAAGATTTACTGATTTAACAAAAGAACTTTTAAAACATGCAGATGGTAACTTAAGCGCAGAGTTTTTAAATAGTGGGATATTATTTAATCAATACACTGTCCCTTTGGCTGAACTCACCGAAAAATTATTTTCTACTAATATCTCATTAGATATTGTTCAAAAAATGCAAGAGCTAACTCCAGGAGAACCAGAAAACGTTTCAGATGATATTATAAATCAAATTGAAACTATAAATAAAGTATCATTAATAATCAGCCTTAATTTTTTAGATTTTTTAAAAGATATATTTGAAAAAGAAACTAGTAATCAATTATTTTCTTATTCTTATCCCTTTGTAATAAGAAAGATGATAGAAGATGTACAATTATATATACTAGTATTAGAAAGATTAATAAGAAGATTGAAAACTGATCCGACATTTGCTTTAGATTACGAATTTCAATCACTTAATTTATTAAAAGGATTTGCAATGTTTTTACGAAGTTTCGTTGATCCAAGCAGAAATGACATTATTATAAAAGCTCAATCTTTTGTTATAGAAATTGAAAATTTATTAGAAGATTATAAAAATTTGAGTTTATCACCTGATAATCAGAGAATATTAACTCAAAAAGGAAAAAGAATAGAAGAAAGATTCGCTAAATTTTTAGAATATATTATTAATGAATTGTTAATAGCTGAGGTTTATTTGATAGTAGAACCAATCTTTTTAGATAATATGTATAGAGTTGTTAGTCTCTCAAGATTCTTCATTTTTGACCCCCATGCAAGCATTGAAATAAATTATGATTATTAAAAAAAAGAAAGGAAATTATGAATTATTTACCTTATATTTTAGAAAACAATTTAGCTATATCGAGATTTATGTTAGACCATGCAATTATATTATTATCAATAATTCCTTTTAGTAATAAAGAACTAAGAATAATTTATAAAGAAGAAAAAATATTATATGAACAAATTTTATTAGAAACTATTTCTTATAGTTATAATAATATTACTAAAAAATTTATCACTTCCGAAATTTTAATTACTAACTATACTATTTTAATGGAAAATAAAACTTGTGAGCTTTATAAAATAAAAGAAAACAAAGATATTAATATTAGTTGTTTAAATCTAATTTTAAATTCTAAAAAAATAAAAAATAATTACTCAATTAATTTAAAGAATGAAGTAGATAGATTAAATAGATTTTTATTAATTAGTTTAAAAAAAAGTCTAGAATCTTTAAATTTACTTCATAGTAACTTAATTGATGGAAACATGACTATATTTTTAAATCTAAATTTTATTAAACATTTAATTGATGAGGTTGAAATTTATATATATACATTAAATTTTTTTGAAAGAAAATTATCTTTTACACCTACTTTTGTATATACATGTAATTATTATTTTACAGTATTTTTAGAAGAACATACTTATATAATTAAGAATATGATGTTTCCTGTAAATGGTTCACATATAAAAAATTTAGAGTGTTGTGAAAAAGAATTTAAACAAATGGTGAAAGATTTTAATGATGATATATCTCCTGGTATAATGCATAATTTAAATAAAGATACTAAGGATGTAAATGATGAATTTACAATTTATAATGTAGATTTAATTCAATCAGTACTGCATAATAATTTTTATACAGCTAGTATACCTTTATTAAATGATCATATATTACGTGAATCAAATTATTTAAATTATCAATTAGATAATTTTAGTGAAATAGCTTAATTATCCATAGATACCTTTAATCATTTTTGTTACTGCAACATAAATATACGAAATGCGATACCAAGTTGCAAAATCAACTACTCCAGTTACTGGCATATTAAAAACTTCTTGAAACTTTCTAACTGATTTTGTTGTAGATTCATTATACTGACCATTAGCAGGTATTATTCTAGGAATAGCTGAATAATTAAGGTTAATAGAGTTAAGTTGGTTTTGAATCTGCTTAACGTATGCACCACATGAACCTTCACCAAAATTAAATCCAGGAAAAGATAAAGGCAAACCGACTATGTTGTTTGCTTTTTCAATAGTAATATTTGGACTATAATAATATTTCACGATGGAAAAAGCATCATATCCTTGGTCTCCTAAACTTTTTGAGCCCCACTGTGATAACCAACCAGGATTGTTAGTTTTAATTCCATCATTATATTGAGCAAAAAAAGGTTGTTCTACATTAGGCATTTTCAAATAATCATTAAATATTTCATCGACTATTTCTGATATTGATTGGAAAATAGTTCGCCCATGAGTATATTTTTGATCATACGCTGTTGATGATGTAATTGTAAAATTATACCCTCTTGAGGGATACCACTCTGAATAAATTCTATTTAATGTAAATGAGATAATAGCTAGAACATTTGCGATAATAGTTTCTCTAGGCCATGTACTATATATTTCGGATGATGCTACATTTTTTATATAATCAGGAAAACTTACTATATAATTTTGCGCAGATGTATTAGATGGTATACCATTATGAACAATAATATATTCAGGAATTAGTACTTCTGGATAGACTCTGTTATTATTATCAGCCGTTATTACAGTTTCTTCATCAATTTTAGGTGGATAATCTCCCCATAAAACATGTGGTGGTAACTGCTCATAATTAACATCTGTTCCCTTTTCTAGAAATATTTTTTGAAGAGATGTTTCGTTTGCTAAAACTTCAACTCCTTCTACAATAAATGTATCGTAACCTGGCTTACTAA
This sequence comes from uncultured Muribaculaceae bacterium, assembly GCA_964439985.1. Lineage (GTDB taxonomy): Bacteria > Bacillota_I > Bacilli_A > RF39 > UBA660 > DUUS01. Next base: position 10,116 of record CAYTQE010000021.1, read on the forward strand.
CTTTTATACTATAAACAGCATAAGGACGAACTTCATTTTGAGGTTCTTGGGAAAATTCAATATTTGGTGCATTTAATGTTAAAGTTTCGGTTTTTCCGCTAGTATCAGTTTGAATAATTATATCAGTATTCTCACCTATTACTTGAACAAATGCATTGTCTACTGGATTAGCCTCTGATGTTTCATAGACTTCTACAATCAAAAAACCACTATTCATATATATCATTTCCTTTCTTAAATATTCTAAAGTAATATATGCTAAATACATGATGTTTGTATCCATATTTTAATAGATTAATATACTATATTAGAAAATAGAAGGAGGAAAGAAATGTATATCGATAATAAAATAAAAAATTTTAACCCAGCATTTTTTCCCTATGATAATCCTATCAAAGGATATAAAAATTTAGTTAATAAAACAATAAATTTATCAAGAGAAATCACCAAAGTTATATTAGAATTCGGTAGTGATGGAGTAGAAGTAAATGAATTACAAGAAAAATTAATCAAATTAAATTATTTAAAAGGAAATTCTGATGGATATTTTGGAAGAAGCACAGAGCAAGCGGTATTAAACTTTCAGAAAGACGCTAATTTAGTTATGGATGGAATAGTAGGACCTGATACTTGGGCATTATTAAATCAAGCTGAAGAAGCACCATTACCTGTAAATGAACCTATTATAAAATTAGGAGATGAAAACTTATTTGTAACAAATCTGCAATTACAATTAAAAGATTTAGGATATTATTCTTCAGAAACCACTGGAAACTTTAATCAAGAAACTGAAAACGCAGTCAAAGACTTTCAAAGAAATAATAATTTGACTGCTGATGGAATAGTAGGACCTAAAACATGGAGAACAGTAAAACAAGCTCATTTTAACTTAGAAAATCCTATACCGACAATAATAAAACCAATGTTAGAAGGAACTACTGGAGAAGATGTAGGAAAACTGCAAATCGCATTAAGAGACCTTGGTTATTATCAGGGAGAAATCACTGGAACATTCGATATTTCAACAGGAAGAGCTGTTCAAAGCTATCAAGAAGCTAAAAATTTAATACCTACAGGTATCGTAAATCAAATAACTTGGGAAAGTATTATATATAAAGAAAATGAAAACAATAGAAAATTAAATAGACAAAAAAGTGTATTATCTAGACACACAATAAGAACAGGTGCAACAGGGGAAGATGTTACCGATTTACAAATTTATTTAAAACAATTAAATTTTTATAATGGAGTAATAGATGGTCAATTTGGAAGTGGTACTAATAGTGCGGTTAGATCATTTCAAAATACAAACAATTTATTAGTAGACGGAGTAGTCGGTCGTAACACATGGAGCTCATTAATACATATGCACGAAGTACTTCCAATTTGTCAAACTAATGGCGATAAAAGATATGTAGGTGTAGTAATAGACCCAGGACATGGAG
>CAYTQE010000022.1:0-10278 GCA_964439985.1 uncultured Muribaculaceae bacterium
ATCTTCTATCTTGTCTTTCTTAAACTCTCTTTTTTATTTAGTCCTTGACAAGGGGTCCATTTTATTTAGAACTTTCTTTTCTTTTAGAATAACCATTTCTTTTAGATCTATCACTACGTTTAGAATCATCATTTCTTTTAAAACTGTTATTCCTATAATTACCTCTTTTGTTATTAGCTTTATTTTTAAAAGATGGTTTCCTAGTTTGCACTTCATGATAATCATGATTTTCTTCAACATATATATCTTGTTTTATTAATTTTTGAATACTTATTAAATGTTTCTTTTCACTTTTGTCACAAAAAGAAATCGCGATTCCATCTAATCCAGCTCTGCCTGTTCTTCCTATTCTATGAACATAGGTTTCAGCTTGATCAGGTAAATCATAGTTTATAACATGTGATAAACCTTTAATATCTATTCCGTGGGCTGCAACATCAGTTGCAATTAAAATTTTGCTTATTCCGCTTTTAAATTTCTTTAAAGCTGCAACTCTTTGTCTTTGTTGTTTATCTCCATGAATAACTTCACAAATAATTTTATCTTCTCTTAAAGATCGAGCTAATTTATCAGCACCAATCTTAGTTCTTGTAAAAATAAGTACAGAATTAATATCTTCTTTGTTAAGAATATCTATTAATAAGTTTTTCTTATTATTTTTATTTACAAAATAAAGTGATTGTTTAATATTAGGAGCAGCAGATGATACAGCATCAATTTTTATTGTTACATAATCTTTTAGTAGGGAAGTAGCTAGTTTATTTATTTCTGGAGGCATAGTTGCTGAAAATAATAATGTTTGATGTTCTTCTGGTAATTTAGCAATTATTTTTTTAACATCAGTAATAAATCCCATATCTAACATAGTATCAGATTCATCTAATACTACTGTTTCAATAAATCTAGTATCAATATGTTTTTGTTTCATTAAATCAAGTAATCTTCCTGGAGTCGCTACTAGAATATCAACTCCTTCTTTTAAAATTCTAACTTGTGATCTTTGATTAACACCACCTAGTACTACACTAATTTTTAAATTAGTATATTTACCATATTTTCTAAAATTATCTCTTATTTGAATAGCAAGTTCTCTAGTAGGAGTAATTATTAATGCTTTTATTTTTCTATTATCGCTACTTACTTTATTATGTAAAGTTTGGATGATAGGTATAGAAAAAGCAGCAGTTTTACCAGTACCAGTTTGAGCACAACCGAAGATATCTTTATTATTTAAAATATGAGGTATAGCTTCTTCTTGTATTGGTGTTGGGTTAATATAACCACTTTCATCTATTGCTTTTAAAATATCTTTATTTAGTTCTAAGTCTTTAAATGTCATTTTATTCCTTCTTTCTTTGTTAACACTTAAAAAAGATAGTAATTCTATCTCTTTTGATTAATTATTAATGAATATTATCATTTACTATTATAATAGTGTTTATATAATTAATACTCTTTTAAGTTATTATCAAAGTAAGTTTTAGATTTTTGTATACTTATTTAAAAGAGTTATATTAAGTAAACATCCTTATAAAAAGGCATAACTAAATGAGCTAGTAAAGTCTATCATAAATAGCTTTTAATAGCAAGAATGAAATTTTAAATGTTATGATTTAATCTATAAAGAGTAAAAATTAACTAATGCATAAAAAGCATTTGCAATAAAATTAAAAAAAGTATATAGTATAAATAAACTTATAGCAATAAATCATAATAACTGTAAAAAAGTATTGAAATAATTTCAATGCAATAAAGGAGTATGCTAAATGAGTATAAAAGACTTAGCAAAAAAATATGCAATAAAGGCACATTATAATCAAATTAGAAAATCTAATGGTAAACCAATGATTTATCATCCACTTGCAGTAGGTGATTTATTAGAAGATTTTGGTTATGATGATGATATTATATCAGCAGGATATTTACATGATACTGTTGAAGATACCCAAACCACTTTAGAAGAATTAGAGAGCTTATTTAATAAAAATATAGCAAAATTAGTTAGTAATGCATCAGAACCAGATAAAAGCTTATCTTGGGAAGAAAGAAAAATGCACACTATAAATATGGTTAAAAATTCTTCTTTAAATGAATCTGTTGTTATTCTGGCTGATAAAATACATAATATAGAAGATTTAACAAATGAATTAAAAATTCAGGGGATATCAGTTTTCAACCATTTTAAAAGAGGAATCGATAAACAATTATGGTATTTTGAAGAAATATATAATTCAGTTCCTATAGAAGAAAATGATTCTGATATAGTTAAACGATATGGAAAAGCACTTGAAAATTTAAAAATAGAATTAGAACTACAAAATTTAGGCAACAATATTTTAAGATAAACTTAAATCATAAGAAAAACCCTTAATATAAGGGTTTTATTACTTCTTGGTGCAGGTAACAGGAATTGAACCTGCATGGATTGCTCCACTAGATCCTAAGTCTAGCGCGTCTGCCAGTTCCGCCATACCTGCAAAAAAAATGGTGGATCTTGTAGGACTCGAACCTACGACCGCCCGGTTATGAGCCGGATGCTCTAACCAACTGAGCTAAAGATCCATCGCTTCTTAATAATATCATATTTATATTTTTGTTGCAATATTTTTTGTTAAAATTTTATAAAAGATGTATAATAAGAATAGGTGTAGTAAAAATGAAGAGAAAAAGTAATTCCATTATTTATTTAATCATAATTTGTATAGTAACTTTTTGTCTAATTACTATAAATTTATTTATATATTTACAAGATATAAATAAATTATATGAAGATAATCATATTCTTGTTGATAATACTCATATAAATTATCCATATTTTGCAGATGAAAAAGATTTATATATTACTGAATTCTTAGATTTAATAGATACAACAAAGGTCGATTATATTAAATATTTAGTAAACTATTTAGGAGATTATACTAATATAATATTTAGATTATATCAAAACGATGTTATAGTTGACTATTATAGTATCACAGTTAATAAAACAAATAAAATATCTGAAATAACTGATATTATCACTAATGAAGAAAAATTTTTAAATAAAATAAAATTATTTATTGATAATAATAAGCTTAATCTTACTTTTGAAGAGTATCAGTTTGCTAAAAAAAGTTATTTATTTAAAGACAATGAAGTTGAAATATATGTTTCTAATTATAATGAAGAGAAAACTATATCTTTAATAACTATTAATTATTGGGAATTAAAAGATGATTTAAAGATACCATTTAGATTAGATAAGCGATATGATTTTATGAGTCCGGAATTTACTGAAGATGAACATGTTATTCCTATAATAACTGATGAAGATATATCTAATAAGAAATTAGTAGCTTTTACTTTTGATGATGGACCAACTTCTTATACTTTAGAGCTGCTTGATACTTTAGACCAGTTTAATGCTAATGCAACCTTTTTCTTAGTAGGTTATAATGTAAAAATTCGTAATAGTATAGTTTTAGAAATTTATAATCGGGGATTTGAATTAGGGAATCATACTACCGATCATTCTAGACTTACTAGGTTTAATTGTGAAAAAGCTAATGAAAAAATTAATCAAAATCAGGAATTAGTAAAAAATATAACGAATGATACAATGAAACTTTTCAGACCACCTTATGGAGCTATTAATGACAAGTTACAAGAATGTATTGATTATCCAATTATATTATGGAGTGTTGACTCAAGAGACTGGGAAACTAGAAATACAGAAAGTATCGTAACTGAAGTTTTAGCTAATATAAAAGAAAATGATATTGTTTTATTTCATGATTTATATCAAACGACTATTGATGCAGTTAAAATCTTATTACCAATTCTTTATGCAGATGATTATAAAGTAGTAAGTGTCAGTGAATTATTTGAAGCAAAAAGCATTGATTTAGAAAATAACCAAATTTACCGTAAAGCAAGTTAGTAGCTTGCTTTTTTGCATCTCTTGTGCTAGAATAAAGGCGTTCAAAAAGAAAGAGGGTTTTGAGAATGAAAAATAAGGTTTTTTGGTTTATTTTTAGTATTATTTGTTTATTAGGTTTTACAGCAAAAGTTGAAGCTTCTGCTCCATCTAAACTTAATACTGGAAGTATGACAAAATTAGAAGAATATGTCGCGGGTTATCCAATATGGTTAAAACCTACTAGTGACAATAATCATCATTTGTATTGTGAGGTTTCAAATTTATTGTTTCCTTCAAACAAGACTATCACTTTAAATAGTGAAGTAGATAAAGGGTTTGTTTATATTTTAAACAATAAGCCAAATACAGGTAATAGTAATAAAAACTATTACATTATGCAACAAGCAGTTTGGTGGTATAAAGACGTACTTAATGGAAATAATGATAATTTAAGTGCAAATTTTAAAACATATTGTACTAATAATCGAACTAATCATGATGTATGTAATCGAATTTATAATTTAGTAGAAGGTGCTAAAAAATATAGTGAACCTAAAGGATCGATAAGTTTTAGTAAAAAATCAATTGACTTTACTGAATCAGGAAGTTATTATGTTTCAGATAAAATTACGGTATCAACTACTAATTTAAAATCATTAAATTACTTAAAATTAGTAGATGCACCTAAAAATGCTCAAATTATTAATGATAATGTATCTTCACTTAATGGTACAGGTACATTTCAAGTAAGAGTACCTAAATCATCTATAAGTAGTGGAACAACTGCTACTTTCTCAGTTGAAGCATCAGGTGCTTATCATTCGTATTCAGCTTATGATTATTATTATGGAGCTGCATATCAAAAAGTGATTTATGATGTAGTTTATCATAAAAGTCATCCAACTTCAGATTCAATTACATTAAGAATTAGTAAAGAATCACCAACAACAACAAAAAAAGTACAGCCGTTAGTTGAAAACTCATTAATTATTTATAAAGTCGATCAAGATGGAAATAATTTAAGAGGAGCAACACTTACTTTATATGAAGGTAATTGCTTAAATAAAACATGTTTAACAAAAGATATTTATACTTCATGGACTACAACTAAAAATCCTAAAGAATTTACAGATATTTCTACAGGATATTATACTTTAGTTGAAACTGAAACTCCTGAAGGATATGAGACTGCTGATAAAGCGTTAATTTATGTTAGATATGATGATGAGGCATATAACTATACTATGGTTAATGTAAAAGAAGGCGAAGTTAAGCCAGTAAAAATTAGTAAAAAAGATATAAATGGTGCTAATGAAGTACTAGGAGCTACATTGATAGTTAAAAACGCTAGTGGTAAAGAAGTTGCAAACTGGGTAAGTGGGGTTAATCCTAAACAATTAATATTAGAAGCAGGAGAATATACTTTAATTGAAAAATATGCTCCAGCTGGATATAAACTTACAAGTACTACTATTTATTTTAAAGTAGATAAACTAGGTAATGTAGAAGTAAAAAATGAACTTGGAAAATACATTCCAGTTGAAATGGTTACAATAACTAATGAACCTAATGATATAGTAAGTATTAGTAAACTTGATTCAAGTACTAATTCATACTTAAAAGGAGCTACATTAGTTTTAAAGAATGAAAAAGGAGAAATAGTTACCACTTGGACTACTACAGATGAAAGTTATGGTATAGCATTAAATGCAGGATATTATACAATTTATGAAACACAAGCACCAACTGGTTATGAAATAAATACTGAAACTATTAGTATTAGAGTACTAGAAGATGGTACATTAATGGTTAAAAATAGTGAAGGTAATTATGAAATAGCTAGTGGAATAATTATATATAATAAACCAGTTTTAGAAGAAGAAACTATAATAGTTCCTAAAACAGGATTATCAAGTGTTTTAACATATACTTTCGGAAGTTTCACTTTATTAAGCGGTGCCTATTTATTAATGAAAAATGGACAATTTAGTTTATAAAAGAAAAACAAAAGTAACAATAGGTGTACTAATATTCTTTATTGGTCTATGTATTTTATCTAGTAATTATTTAAAACAAAAAAAATTTCAAGTATTTGATGAAATGAATGAATTATATTATGAAGCAATAGTTGAAATGGAAATAATGACTGAAGAATTAGCAGATACTGATGATTATATAATCGAAGAAAATATAATAGAAGAACCTGTTGTTGAGGAAAATATCCCAGCACCAGTTGTTGTTACACCAATTGATTATACTAAGTATTATGTTGGTTACTTATCTATACCAAAAATTGATTTAAAAAAAGGTTTTACTGATATAGATAATAAATATAATACTGTTAATCGTAATATTGAAGTTATAAAACCTTCAAAATATCCAGATGTAGATAAAGGTAACTTTATAATAGCTGGACATTCAGGAACTAGTTCTGTATCTTTCTTTAAAGATTTATATAAATTAGTTTTAGAAGATGAAATATATATAACTTATAATAATACTGAATATAAATATATAATTAAAAATATTTATACTGATATTAAAGATGGAGATGTTGTTGTTAGAAGAGATTCTAATAAAACAACACTGACACTTATAACATGTACTAAAGGGGATAAAAACACACAAACAATTTATATTGCTGAAAGTGTTTAAAAGAATAAAAGGGTTAAGAGGTGATTTAGTATGATAGAGTATACTCTATTTGAAAAGATTAAAACTGTTTTTAATCTTGTTATTGAATCACCTCTTTTTTTGATCTTATTATTAGGAATTATCTTAATGATTGTTGATATTTTATTTATATCTAAAAAAGATAAGAAAACTAAAATTATTTATATTATAGTATCATTTTTATTAATTATATTTTTTATGATATCTTATATTGAATCATTATTACAAATATTTGATACAATAACTAAAAATCTCGTAGCGATAATTTATTTTCCTACAGTTTTAGAATATATCGTGATGATGATTATAAGTCTTATAATTTTAATGGTAAGTTTTTTTAGTAAAAAAACTCATAAAATAATTAAAAGGATTAATGCTTTTATATTAATTACCAATTCATTTTTATTCTTTTTAATATTAGATGAAATAGCCAAGACAAATGTTGATTTAACAAATAAAATCAGTATTTATACAAATAGTAATTTAATGATGCTTTTAGAACTTAGTATTATTATATTTGTTATTTGGATAATTGGTTTAGTTTTATATAAAACAATAAAAGTATTATCTCCAAAAGCAGAGGATATTAATATAAATTTAGAAACATTTTATGATGAACCGCTTATTCCAGATCAATTTGAGGATTTAAAAAAACCAAATCCTAAAATTGAATATGTTATAATTGAAAAACAAAAAGAAGATGAAATGTTTACTTTAGAAGAATATCGACAAATGAAAGCTCTTCTAGAAGTAATAAAAGAAAATGGTGAAAAAAAGTAACAAAAGTTACTTTTTAATTTTCAGCAATAATTAGTTTTGCATGCATTACAAGTCTATCTTCACCACGATTTTGACAAGTAGATAATGTCAATATTTTATCATTGGTAGTTACTTCTTGATTAAAATTATATATACTTCGGCCTGTTATTAAATCCAGAAATTTTTGATATTCTGTAGTACTATAAAAGGTAGTAGTTAAATAATCAATTGTATTTGGTATTTTATAAATAGATATTATCTGCCATTTATATGCAGCATTTAGTGTATTAAAAGTAATTATTTGATTATCAGTTTTAGTATACCATGATTCATTAACAGTATATCTTAAAGTACCAAACATAATTCCATCAGTAATGTTATGTCCATATATAATCGTATTTTGATTTAAAATATCTATATTATTTCGATAATCCATAAATATCCATCCCATTGAATTACGATATCCATTATAATCTCTATTTAAATAATATTCATTATCACTTGCTTGAACTACTGGATAATCTATTCTAGTATTATTTACTGTTATCCAGCCTTTAGTATCACCATTAATTTTAAGTAGTGTATCAAATACTTTTTCATAATTTTTATAATAAGAACTAACATAATTACTTCTTGTAGTAGTTGGTACTGTAATACCAGTATCAATATCTATATATTCTACATCACTATCTTGATCATCAATATCATATTCTTTATCAATCTGATCAAGTATATATTTAAGTTCTTCTTCAATATTTTTAATATCTTTAGCCTGTGCATAATTTTTATAATAATTTAATCCCATTAAAGTAATTATTAAAACTATAACTGATAATATAGATATTTTAATAAAATTTAAATTTAATTGTTTAAAGAAATTTTTTCGTTTAAATTCAGAACTATAATTAATTTTAAATAAGATTATATTTTCTTTAAAGTATTTACTATTATTATCTTTAATTAGATTGATAGTTGTATATATATTATTAAGATTATTATTTTCTTCATTAATAATTATTTTTATATTAGTTTTATTATTGTCAACAATTAAATTAATAATATATTCTAAAATAGAACTAGAATATTTAATAATATGAATTGTTTTTAAATAATGGTTAATTTTAATAAAAGTTTCAAAATCAGTTATATCTTCTTGAGTAAACAAATTATTAATATTAATATTTTTTTTATAATATATATCACTGTAAGTTGCTAATTTATTATCACTCATAAAATCACTTATGAAAAACATTTCAGTTCTGGTTTTAATAATTAAATTTTTATTAATATCAATGCGCTCCAATAAATAGGCTGGTATATCAAATACTTCTAATAATTTTAAACTTTTATTTTCTAAAAGTTCCATAAATATTTTATAATCTATTTTTTTATCTGGTTTTAAATATAATTCTTCAATTGAAGGAATATTATTAATTATTTTAATAATTAAATAAATGATATCATAATCTTTAATACTAACTTTTTTAACTTCTCTTTTAATAATTACAACATTTAAAAAAGAAGAGACTAGTTCTAAATTCTCTAGAATATAATCTTTACTAAAAACTAATTCTTTAGTATCAATAATATTGGTATTATTTAAATCTTCTTTAGGAGTATCTTTTTTTAAAATAGAAACAGTTAAGAGATTTCTTGTAATTTTAAAAATTAATTTTTCCATATTATCACTTACTATCTATTAATATAATATCATAAATAATCATATTTATAAATAATCTTACTAATTAATTGACAATAAGTATAAACCATTTTAGTTGCATAATCGTATAATATATGGTAGAATCTTTTTAAATCAAAGAGAAGGACAAAATTATTATTTAATTATTTATAGAGAGTTAGCGGTTGGTGAAAGTTAATAATAATGTATAATAATTACTACCTTTAAGAGAAACTAATCATTTCCGGATAACTTACGTTATAAAGTTTAAGAGTAAATAATAAGGATGGTACCGTGCTAAAGCACTCCTAAGTAGCCATTCTTTTTTATTTATATAAGTTAAGAAATTATTAACAAAATGAAAGGATGTTGTTAAAATGAAAAATATAAAAGAAGATGAAAGATTAAGTATAATTAATCATAGCTGTGCTCACTTACTCGCGCAAGCTGTAAAAAAATTATATCCACATGCTTTATTTTGGGTTGGACCAGTAATTGAAGAAGGATTTTACTATGATATTGACTTAGGTGATGATGTTATAAAAGAAGAAGATTTAGATAAAATTGAAAGAGAAATGAAAAAAATATCAAAAGATGGTAAAAGAATCTTCAGAAGAGAAATAACTAAAGAAGAAGCTTTAAAAGAGTTTGAAAATGATCCTTATAAAATAGACTTAATTAATAGAATGGAAGAAGAAGTAATTAGTCTTTATAACCAAGGGGATTTTACTGATTTATGCAGGGGACCTCATATAGAGACAGTTAAGGAATTAAAACATTTTAAATTATTAAAAGTATCTGGTGCATACTGGAAGGGTGATTCTAACAATAAAATGCTTCAAAGAATTTATGGAATTTGTTTTGAAACTGAAGAAGACTTAAATAATCATTTAAATTTTTTAGAAGAAGCTAAAAAAAGAGATCATCGTAAATTAGGTAAGGAACTTGAATTATTTATGATAAGTGATTATGCTCCTGGGATGCCATTTTTCTTACCAAATGGGATGGTTATTCGAAATATTTTAGAAAATTTTTGGTATGAAGAACATATAAAAGAAGGATATACTTTTGTTAAAACTCCAATCCTTTTAGATAAAAAACTTTGGGAATATTCAGGACACTGGGATAATTATCAAGAAAATATGTACATCACTAATGTTGATGATAATACTTATGCGATTAAACCAATGAATTGTCCAGGAGGTATGCTTGTTTATAAAAATGGACTACATTCATACAAAGATTTACCGATAAGAAGCGGGGAATTAGG
>CAYTQE010000022.1:10288-11379 GCA_964439985.1 uncultured Muribaculaceae bacterium
AGTTTACCCAAGATGATGCTCATATATTTATGAGAGGTGACCAAATAGAAGAAGAAATAATTCGTTTAATAAACTTTATCGACCGAATATACAATGTATTTGGCTTTGATTACCGAATTGAATTATCAACTAGACCAGAAGAGAAATATATTGGTGAAATAGAAGTATGGAATAAAAGTGAAGCAATCTTAGAAGCAATATGTAAAAAAACAGGTAAAGAATTTAAAATTAATCCTGGAGATGGAGCATTTTATGGACCTAAACTTGATTTTCATATTAAAGATGCAATCGGTAGAAGCTGGCAATGTGGAACTATTCAGCTTGATATGAATTTAACTGATAGATTTGATTTAACTTATATTGATCAAGATGGTTCTAAAAAAAGACCAGTTATGGTTCACAGAGTAATATTTGGTTCAATTGAGAGATTTTTTGGAATCTTAATTGAACATTTTGCAGGAGCATTTCCACTGTGGTTATCTCCTAATCAAATAAATATAATCCCAGTAAATAATAAATATCATTTAGATTATTCTAAGGAGTTAGAAAGTAAGTTATTAAATGCAGGTCTTAGAGTTATAGTAGATGACCGTGAAGAAAAATTATCTTATAAAATTAGAGAAAGTCAAACTAAAAAAATTCCAATAACTATAATAATTGGTGATAAAGAAAAAGATAATAATAATATAACTTATCGAATATACGGTCAAGAAGAATCAAATACAATAGAAATTGATAAATTTATTTTAAAAGTTTCTAAAAATATAAATGATAAAAAACTAAAATTTGATTAAAATAATAAAAGAATACCATAATATACATAGGTGATTGATATGCCCCTTTTTACCGTAGTATATAGGACAATATTCTTTTATTTTTTTGTAACTTTATGCTATCGCATAATGGGTAAAAGAGAAGTAGGTCAACTAGGAATAACTGATATTATTGTCTCTATTATGATTGCAGAATTATGCGCAATTAGTATTGAAAATATTAATGATTCAATATTTTTAACAATAGTTCCAATTTGTATTTTAGTAGCTTTTGAAATTGCTTTTGCTTTTGTATCAATAAAATCAAGATCTTTCAGA
>CAYTQE010000023.1:0-10547 GCA_964439985.1 uncultured Muribaculaceae bacterium
CAAATATTAACAGAGATATTTTGGAGGTATTGAAGAAGGAAGGGATGATAGAGGAAAAGATTAGGTATTAAAGAAGAAAGAATTGCTTATTTAGGAGTTGAAGATAACTTTTGGATAGCTGGAGATTCTGGTCCGTGTGGTGGTGATACTGAAATCTTTTACTGGAGATCAAGTGAACCTGTACCAGCAGAGTTTGATCCTGAAGATGATAACTGGGTTGAGATATGGAATAATGTCTTTATGGAGTTTTATAAAGCAGCTGATGGCAAAATTACTGAACTTGATAATAAAAACGTTGATACCGGAATGGGCTATGAAAGAGTAGTAGCGGTTTTAGAAGGAGTTAATGATAATTATTTATCATCAGTATGGATTGATGTTATAAAAAAATTAGAAGAAATTACTAATTTACCATATGAAAATAATGAGCTATCAATGAGAATTATAGCTGATCATTTAAGAACTGCAGTATTTATATTAGGTGATGAATCTATGATTAAACCATCTAATACAGATCAAGGTTATATTTTAAGACGATTAATAAGAAGAGCTATAAGGCATGCCCGAAAATTAAATATTGATATTAATAGTAATTGGGAAGAACTAATAGGTATCATTATTATTAATAAATATTCTAAATATTATGACGAGTTATCTAAAAGTAAAGATATTATCTTAGATGAATTATCTAAAGAGAAAGTTAAATTTAACCGAACATTAGAAAAAGGCTTAAGAGAGTTTGAAAAACTAATAAAATATTTAGATAACGAAAATATAATAGATGCATCTTCAGCATTTAAATTATATGATACTTATGGGTTTCCAATTGAATTAACTGAAGAACTAGCAAAAGAATATAATAAAGAAGTTGATGTAGAAGGTTTTTATAATAAATATAAAGAACATCAAGAAAAATCAAGAGCAGGTTCTCTTAATAAATTTAAAGGAGGATTAGCAGGAGATTCTGCTACTGAAACAAGATTACATACTGCATCTCATCTTTTAAATGCAGCTTTAAAAATAGTAGTTAGTTCAGATATTCACCAAAGAGGATCTAATATAAATAGTGAGCGTCTTCGTTTTGATTTTAACAGTGATCATAAATTAACTAAAGAAGAAATAGAACAAGTTGAAAATTTAGTTAATAAATGGATCAAAGAAGAATTAGATGTTAATCTTATAGAGATGACTAAAGAAGAAGCTCTATTATCTGGTTCTGAATGTATGTTTATAGATAAATATCCAGATATTGTTAATGTTTATAAAATAGGTGATATTTCTAGTGAATTATGTGGAGGACCTCATGTTAAAAATATAGGTGAATTAGGAATTTTTAAAATTATAAAAGAAGAATCATCATCTGCTGGTGTTAGAAGAATAAAAGCTACTTTATCATAAGTAGTTTTTTTAAAGGAAATATTAAATTAATTGTAATATATATTATTAGGATGTGGTTTATGAAAAAATTTATTTCTTTAATGAATCCATATAGTTTTTATTATATATGGAATAGTGAATATCAATATTATCTTGTTAATTTAATTAAAACAATTACTAATATAGAAGAAGAATATAAGTTACTAAATACTTTTAATAAAGAATCTAAGAACTTAAAAAGTTATATATTTTTAGAAAGTGATAATTATTTAATATTTATAGATTTTAATAATACTAATACAGATCTAATTAATTATTTAAAATTAACTTCTAATAAAAACTTCTTAGTTATAATTTTTAATTTAAAAGAAGGTAAAAATTATTTTCAAGATAATATATATAATATTTATAAGAATAGAGATAATGATGTATTTTTAAAATTTTTATTAAGTAAAAATTTTAAAGAACAACAAAATAGTGAATTAAAAGATATATTTAATTATATATATAACTTAGATGATGAATTTTATTTTTACTATCTAAAAGAAGAAAATTATTTATAAATTGCTTAAATTATGGTAATATTAGCACTAGGTGATTAAACAAGATGGAAAAAATACGTAATTTTTGTATTATCGCACATATAGATCATGGTAAAAGTACGCTTGCAGACAGGATACTAGAGCTTACTGGTGGAGTAGAGGCAAGAAATATGAAGCCTCAGCTTCTTGATAGTATGGATATTGAAAGAGAACGAGGTATTACTATTAAACTTAATGCTGTTCAGCTTGAATATAAAGGCTATACACTGCATTTAATAGATACTCCTGGTCATGTTGACTTTTCTTATGAAGTATCTAGAAGTTTAGCAGCTTGTGAAGGAGCACTTCTAATCGTTGATGCAGCTCAAGGAATTGAAGCTCAAACTCTTGCTAATATGTTTTTAGCATTAAACAGTAATTTAACTATTATTCCCGTTATTAATAAAATAGATTTACCTAATGCGGATATTCCTAAAGTTAAAAAAGAACTAATTGATATGTTTGGTTTTACGGATGATGAAATAATTCTTTGTAGTGGAAAAACTGGAGAAGGAGTTCTTAATATACTTGATGCAGTTATTAATAAAGTACCAGCTCCTAAAGAAAATAATAGTGATGAAACTAAAGCTTTAATTTTTGATTCATATTTTGATTCATACCGAGGAGTTATCGCATCTATTGCTGTTAAATCTGGAGAAATAAAAGATAATGATACAATCAAAATGATGGCTACAGGTGCTGAATATGAAGTTGTTGAGTTAGGTGTTAATAAACCAGTGGAAACTAGAGTAAAATCTTTAAAAGCAGGTTTTGTAGGTTGGGTAAGTGCTAGTATTAAAACAATTGATCCAGTTAGGGTAGGAGATACTATTACCACTAAAAGAAATCCTGCAAAGGATCCTCTTCCTGGTTATCAAATAATGAAGCCAATGGTATATTCAGGAATATATCCTATCGAACCTAATAAATTTGAAGCTTTAAAAGAAGCTCTAGAAAAATTAAAATTAAATGATGCATCCTTTTCATATGAACCAGAAACAAGTGAAGCCTTAGGTTTTGGTTTTAGATGTGGTTTCTTAGGACTACTGCATTTAGAAATAATAGAAGAAAGAATTAGAAGAGAATTTAAAATAGAAATTATTGCAACTAGTCCATCAGTAATATATAAAATAGAATTAACTGATGGTAATACTATTTATATAGATAATCCTTGTGAAATGCCAGATAAAGTTAAAATAAAAACTATTAGTGAACCATATGTTAAAGCAAATATATTTGTTCCTAGTACTTATATAGGTCCAATTATGGAGTTATGCCAAGAAAAAAGAGGTATCTATATAACTACTGAATATCTTGATTCTACAAGAGTTAATATTCATTATGAACTGCCATTAGGAGAAATAGTTTATGACTTTTTTGATCGTTTAAAAAGTAATACAAAAGGCTATGCTTCTTTTGATTATGAAATATCTGATTATAAAGAAAGTAATCTAGTTAAGATGGATGTTTTAATTCATGGAGAGATAGTAGATGCCCTAAGTGTTATAGTTCATAAAGATGCAGCTTATCAAAGAGGAAAAACAATAACTCAAAACTTAAGAGAAATTATTCCTAGACAATTATTTGAAGTTCCAATTCAAGCTAGTATTGGTTCTAAAATTATAGCTCGTGAAAATATAAGTGCAATGCGTAAAAATGTTTTATCTAAATGTTACGGTGGAGATATAACTCGTAAGAAAAAACTATTAGAAAAACAAAAAGAAGGTAAAAAGAAAATGAAAATGGTTGGTAATGTTGAAATACCACCAGAAGCATTTTTATCTATTTTAAAATCAGAGAGATAACCTTCTTTCTTTTTTTAATTATTAATTATTGAAATTTTAATAATTAATGATATAATTTAATAAGAAAATAGAAATGAGAATTAAATGAAATAAAGAAAAAGTTTATTTATCGGAATATTTAGTTTAATGTTAATTTTAATAATAACAATAGGAGTATCTTTTGCATACTTTACAGCAAATCTAACAGGTGGAGAAGACTCTACTACAATCACTGTAACTGGTGGTTCTATGAATATATATTATAATAAAGGATCAAATATAAACATAGCTAATATTATTCCTAGTAATGAAGCAGCTGCAATAAAAACATTTACTTTAACAGGAAATAATACAACAGATATTGATATGATTTATTCAGCGATTCTTATAGTTGAAGAAAATACATTTTCTTCATCTGCTTTAAAATATAAACTTATCAGTTCTGGTGATATTGATGAGGTAATACCAAGTATTGCCGATTATAAAAATATCTTACATGGTGAAAGAGAAATCCATTTAGGAACAGGCGTGTTTAGTGGTAAAGTAACAGATAAAGTTCATACTTATAATTTAGAGATATATTTTCCAGATACAAGTGTAAAACAAAATATAGATCAAGGTAAAACTTTTAGTGGATATATAAAAATAGTTGAAGGAGATAACCAATTAGAGATACCTGATTATTATGTTTTAGCAACCGATGATGATTTTGATATCTTTACAATAGAAAATTGGATTTATGATGAAGAAGACGGTTATTATCAAGATGGATATATAGATATACAGCAATATGTAGGTGATGATGATTATATTATAATACCAGAATATATAAACGATAATTTAGTAACATCTGCTTATGGAATGTTTGGAGTTGTATTTGAATGGGATAATGAAGAGAGTGAAAATCGGACTTATTACTCAACAACAGTTAAAGGAGTAGCCACCTTAAATTCAAACATTACTAATATGATTAATATGTTCTATGAAAACGAATCAACAACTTTAGAACTAAAATATTTAGATACTTCAAATGTAACAGATATGGATAGCATATTTTCTTATAATAAAGCTACTACTTTAGATTTAAGTTTATGGGATACATCAAAAGTAACTGATATGGGTGGAATGTTTCAATCTAGTCAAGCCACCAGTATAGATTTAAGTTCTTTTGATACTTCCAATGTATCAGATATGTCTAGAATGTTTAATTCTAGCCAAATTACCACTTTAGATTTAAGCTCTTTTGATACTTCAAATGTGACTGATATGTCATGGATGTTATCTGGAAGTCAAACAACAAATCTAGATTTAAGTATCTTTAATACCGCAAATGTAACCAATATGAATGGCATATTTTATCAAAGTCAAGCATCTACACTAGATTTAAGCTCTTTTGATACTTCAAATGTAATTGATATGGGTTGGATGTTTTGTGATAGTGAAGCAACTAGTATAGATTTAAGCTCATTTGATACATCAAGTGTAACTGATATGAGTTTGATGTTTTCAAAAAGTCAAGCTACTAGTTTAGATTTAAGTTCCTTTGATACATCAAATGTAACTGATATGCGTGTGATGTTTAGTGACAGTCAAGTTATTACTCTAGATTTAAGATCTTTTGTCACTTCAAATGTAACAAATATGCATCAGATGTTTGATGGTAGCCAAGCCACCAGCTTAGATTTAAGTTCTTTCGACACTTCAAGTGTAATTAGTATGGATTTCATGTTTGCTGGTAGCCAAGCAACTACAGGCTATGCTCGTACTTTAGCTGATGCTAATAGATTTAATTCAAGTATTTATAAACCAGCCGGTTTAACTTTCATAGTAAAATAATAAAATAAAGAAACTAGAAAAATCTTTATTTTTTTTGTATAATAGATTAGAGGTAATGTTTATGGAAAGTGTTTATCTTCATATTCCTTTTTGTCGGAGTATTTGTTCTTATTGTGATTTTTGTAAAATATTATATTCATCTAAAGATACATTAAGATATTTAGAAGTATTGAAAAAAGAAGTTGAAGAATTTTATTTAAATGAAACAGTAAAAACTATTTATATTGGTGGGGGAACTCCTTCAATATTAAATCCAGAAGAATTAAGTAAACTATTTGAAATAGTAAATATCTTTAAAAAATCTGATGACTGTGAAATTACATTTGAATGTAATCCAGATGATATAACGGAAGTTTTAATTAATATCTTAAAACTAAATAAAGTAAATCGTCTTAGTATTGGGGTAGAATCTTTTAATATTAATAAATTAGAATTTATGGAGCGTCAAAGTGATTTTAAAGATTTAAAAGAAAAGATAATGATGATTAGAAATATTGGTATAAATAATATTAGTTTAGATTTAATTTACGGAATACCTGGTGAAAATAGTGATGTTTTAAAAAAAGACCTTAAAATGCTTCTAAAACTAAATCCTGAACATATTAGTACTTACTCATTGATAATAGAAGATAGTACTAAAATTAAAATAAAAGGTGAAGAAAATATTGATGATCAGTTAGAAGCAGAAATGTATGAGTATATTTCTAAAAAATTAAAATCTAAGGGATACATAAAATATGAAATTAGTAATTTTGCTAAAGATGGTTATTTTTCAAAACATAATCTAACATACTGGAATAACAAAGAATATTATGGTTTTGGATTAGGTGCATCAGGTTATATGAATGGTTTTAGGTATGAAAATACTAAAAATATTGATACCTACTGTAATAGTGATTATCGAAAAGAAGAGGCTCTATTATCTAAACAAGAAGTTATGGAAAACGAGTTAATGCTTGGTTTTAGAAAAACTGATGGAATTAATTTACAAGATTTTTTTGATAAATATCATGTTAATATCCAAGAAGTATTTCCGATTAAGCCCCTTATTAAGAATAAAGATTTAATATATAAAAATGGTAATGTCTATATTAATCCAGATAAAATTTACTTAATGAATGAAATATTACTTAAATTAATATAATTAAGAGATGTATACTGTTTGTAAAAAACATGCCAACTTGCAAAATAATATCAATATGATAAAATTATTTTATAGTAAAGAGGTTATTAAATTGAAAAAAAGAGTAAGAATACTTATATTTACTTTATTAATTAGTATGTTAGGAATGATAAACGCTAGAGCTGCATCATTAATATTACATGGTGATCAAAACATAGCAGGTGGTAATACTGGTTCTAATGATGTAATTATCACTACTAGTAGTGGTGAGGAAATAAAGTCAATTGAGTTTTCAGTAATGGCTACTGATAGTAGTTTAGTTACATTAAATATTACCAAAAATGCTGCATATCCAGGTAGTGCTTCAATTAGTAAAACTACATTAACTGCACCAGAGGGAAGTTATTTTAGTAACGGTTCAACAATCGCGACTTTAAAAATTACCAATAATAATATTATTAATACTACAACTGCTACCACTTTAAAAATAACAAATATAGTTTTTATGGATAAAGATGGTAATCCAATTAATGGTGATGATTTTTCTAGAAGCATTAATTTATCGCCAGGAACTACTAGTAAACCAAAAAGTAGTAATGCTAAATTAACTGGATTAACAATTTCAGCTGGGACTATAACTCCAACATTTAATGGTTCTGTTACTAGTTATAAGGTATTAAATTTAAAAGATACTATTAAAACTGTAACCATAAGCCCTAAATGTGATAATTGTAATTATCAAATTAAATGTACACTAGGTTGTGCTAATTATAACAATCAAATAAGACCAGAACTAATTATCGGTAAAAATGAATTAACTATTTCAACTGTTAGTGAAGATGGAAATAATAATGCCGAATACAATCTTATAATATATCGTGGTGAAACTACTGATAACTCAGCGTTTTTAGATAAATTAGAGATTGAAAACTTTAAATTAGCTGATGAATTTGATAAAGATAAATTAGATTATATTTTAACCGTACCTAATGATACAACCTTTTTAAATATTATCGCAACACCAGAAGATGAAAATGCGGAAGTAGAAATTAAAGGTGCGGAAGATTTAATAGTTGGTGAAAATGTTATAACGATTACAATTACTTCTTCAGAAACAAGTGATAAGAAAATATATAATATAACCGTAACTAGATTAGATGAAGATGAGGTAATGACAAGTACTAAACCAGTAGTCCAACCTATTAGTAAAAAATCTAATGACACATTATTAATAATTATAATTATTATTGTAAGTATACTAATTATTGGAGTTGCAGGTTACTTAATATTTAAAAAGAAAAAGAATAAGAAAAATAAACCAGAATTAATAACCGATGAAGAAGAAATTAAACCAGATAAAAATACAACCGAGATTGAAGTAAAAGAAAATGAACTAATAGATGGGTTAAATATTACTGAACCAAAAACTAAGCCTACAGTTGAAGAAGCACTTGCTGATTTAATAACTACAAAAGAAATCATATTAAAAGAAGAATAATTTTAACCACTTAATATAATATATTAGGTGGTTTTATTATGAAATTTATTGCTCATCGGGGGTTATACGATGATAATATTAGAGAAAATACAGCATCAGCTGTTGAAAATGCATTTAAAAATGCATTTTATGGAGTGGAACTTGACTTAAGAAAAACTAAAGATAATAAAGTAGTAGTTATTCATGATTCATTTATATCTAGAGTAAGTAATGGGTATGGTTTAGTTAAAAACTTAACCTACAATGAACTTTTAAAATATAATTTTGGGATATCTCATATAGAGAGAATACCTCTATTAAAAGATATAATTAATAAATATAATAATAAGTTATTCTTATTAGAATTAAAAGAAAAAATTGATATTGAAGAACTTGATTTAAACGAAAAGAATATTTATTATATAGCTAGTTTTAATGAAAGCTATATTAAAAATATTCCTAAGATTAATAAATATAAAAAAGGAATCTTAAACTATGTTTTTAATAAAAATATAGATTTAAATAGTATTGATTTTATTATAATATTAGATTTATTAATAACTGATAATATTTATAAATTTTATGAAAATAGGGGTATAGAAGTATTAATTTATGGAGTAGGTAAAAATATTAATTTAAATCTAAGTGAAGAAAATAGAAAAAAAGTTAAATATATCATTTAAGTTTGTTGAATAATAAAATTAGCTGTGCTAAAATAATAATATCTAGAGGTGAGGAAAATGCTAGAAAAAACAAACTTTTTTAATATTGAAGAAATTGAAGATGCTTTAATAAGAAAAATGCTTGAAGATGTTTATGATGCTCTTGAAGAAAGAGGTTATAAGCCTATTAATCAAATAGTTGGTTATTTAATCAGTGGTGATCCAGGTTATATTTCATCTCATAATGATGCTCGTGCTAAAATTAGTGAATATGACCGAAGTAAGATATTAACAGCTATTTTAAATGGTTATCTTGATCGATGAGATATTTAGGGATGGACCTAGGTACTAAAACCCTAGGACTAGCTATAAGTGATAAAACAGGTACAATCTCATCACCTTATAAATTATTAAAATATCAAGATGTTACTAAGTTAATAGAAGAAGTTTTAATAATTATTAATAATGAAAAGATTGATGCTTTAGTTTTAGGATTACCTAAAAATATGAATAATACCTTAGGGCCAGCTGCAGAGCGTTCTTTAGAGTTTAAAAACTTATTAGAAACTAAAACTGATTTAGAAATTAATCTAATTGATGAACGTTTAAGTACTGTTGAAGCCGAAAGAGCATTAATTACTTTAGATATGTCAAGAAAAAAAAGAAAAAAAGTTATAGATGAAGTATCAGCTAGTATAATATTAGATACTTATCTTAGGAAAGTTGGTTAAAAATGGATAAAAGTACGGGAAAATTTACAATTAAAAATAATGAAGGAAAAGAATTAGAATGTGATGTACTATTTACATTTGATTCAGAAGAAACTAAAAAAAGTTATATAGTTTTTACAGATAATACATTAGATGAAAACAATAATATTAAAGTATATGCTAATACATATGACCCAGAAGGTAAAATTGACGAGTTAGGTCCAGTAGAAACAAAAAAAGAATGGCAAATTATTGAAAATTTACTATCTTCATTACAAGAAAAAGTAGGTAAAGAAGATGAACCAGAAGGAAAATAAGTTAGATAATATAATATCAAGATTAACATTAATAGGAGCTGTTGCTATAACAGTTGGTTTAATTATATTTATTGGTATTTCCTTATATTTCTTATCGCCAGTTGATTCAAGTAGTGATACAATGGAAAACTTTATTGTAGAGCCTGGTTCTTCTAAAATAAAAATTGCTGAAGAATTAGAAAAAATTGGCTTAATTAAAAATGCTTTTTTCTTTAAGTTTTATATGAAGATAAATGAAAAAGAAATGTATGCTGGAACTTATAAATTATCTAAAAGTATGACAGTTGATGAAATTATTAGAATCTTAAATAGTGCTAACTCTCTTGAAAATGAGACTATCACAGTAACCTTTATTGAAGGTAAAAGATTACCTGATTATGTTAAGAAAATAAGTGAATCATTTGACATATTAGAAGAAGATATTTTTGCTAAATTAGAAGATCAAGTATATTTAGAGAGTTTAATAAATCAGTATTGGTTTTTAACTAATGATATTCTTAATCAAGATCTATATTATCCCCTGGAAGGATTCTTATTTCCAGATACATATATAATTAAAAAAAGTGCTGATATAGAAGAAATAATTGGTAAGATGTTAAGTGCTATGGAAAATAAATTAAGTATTTATAAAGAAGAGATAGCTGTTTCTGATTATAATATATATCAAATTAATAACCATT
>CAYTQE010000023.1:10557-11342 GCA_964439985.1 uncultured Muribaculaceae bacterium
CAAATAGTAACCTTAGCATCAATTATTGAATTAGAAGGAGCAGCAAGTGATGATCGCGCCGGAGTTGCAGGAGTTTTTTATAATCGTTTAAGAGATAATTGGACACTAGGCTCAGATGTAACAACCTATTATGCAGCTAAAAAAGACTTCTCAGTAGATTTAACTATCAGCGAGTTAAATGACTGTAATCCTTATAATACAAGAGGAACATGTGTACTAGGTCTTCCAATAGGTCCAATAGCAAGTCCAAGTCTAGCTTCTATTACTGCTGCAATAGAGCCTACAACTCATGATTATTATTATTTTGTAGCAGATAAGTACAAGAAGACATATTTTAATATAACTGAAGCTGAGCACAATCAAGAAATAGACAAATTAAAAAGCGAAGGTTTATGGCATGAATACTAGGAGGATTTATAAATGAAAGAAGTCATAATGGAAATGGAACGTTATGCTGATACAAATAACATTCCAATTATTGAAGTTGATTCTATTAAATTTATAATGAAATATATCAAATTAAATAATGTAAAAAAAGTATTAGAAATTGGAACTGCAATAGGATATTCAGCAATTCTTATGGCTAATGCTACACCAGATGTAGAAATAACTACTATTGAGCGTGATGAAAAAAGATATCGTGAAGCAGTTAAAAATATAAATAAATGTAGTCTTGATAAACGAATAGAAGTAGTATATAATGATGCTCTTGAAGTAAATTTAGCTGGTCATAAATATGATTTAATATTTATTGATGCTGCTAAAGGAAGTTATATTAAATTTTT
>CAYTQE010000024.1:0-10960 GCA_964439985.1 uncultured Muribaculaceae bacterium
TTCCTCCCACTTTCTCTTGTATAAATCTATAATCCTCTAACATTTACATTAGAGTATTTTTCATTTAATTTTTCTACGATATTTTTTAGTTCTTCTTTAGTAAAACCATGAAGACCTTTTGTTAATACTGTTTCACTATCAACATAATTTTGCAGATAATATTTACTTTTATGGCTAATAAATTCACAAATATTTTCTATATTTTCCAAACTATGATATTCCTTTACCATAGTTGTTCTAAATTCATAATCAATATTTGATGATTCAATTAAATTAATCGTATTTTTAATGCTATCGAAATTATATTTTTTATATCCGGTTAATAGATCATAACTTTTGATATCATTTTTAATATCCATCGCGATATAATCAACTAATCCTTCATCAATTAATTCTTTTAACATTCGATAATTACTACCATTGGTATCTAATTTAACTTTTAAACCAAGAGCCCTAATTTTTTTAATAAAATTTTTAATGTCAAGTTGCAGTAAGGGTTCACCACCTGTTATTACTACTCCATCTAAGACATTTTTACGTTTTTCAAGATACGCGAATATCTCATTTTCTTTAATGATGCCTTTTCCAAAAGGTATCAGTGAAGAATTGTGACAGAAAGGACAATTGAAGTTACACCCTTGAGTAAAAATTATACAAGAAACATATCCAGGATAATCAGTTACTGTTAATTTTTCAAGACCACATATATTCATTTTCAATCTCCTTTCTTTCCAAGTTTTATTTTAACAAATTCAATATCATTTAGAATTAATTTGTCAATCAATTCTAAAATCTTTTTTGAACTAGAGTTACTTGATAAATTAATTTCTAAAACACTTCCACCAACAAATGCTTTTTGAATCAATCCTAATTTATTATAATCATCTTTAATTGAAGATAAATTAGTAATTAAATCATATTGAGTTTCATCGGTTATATTTTTATTAATACCATATATTGATTTATCTAATGCCATAAATTCTTTTCTAACTAATAATTCTGAAGGTTCATATATAGCAAAATTTAATTTAGTGTCTTGGGTAAATTCATCACATTTTTTATTTAAAAATTTTAAAATTTCAGTTAATAATTTAAATTGTTTTGATTCATCTGGTGATAAAGATATAACAGCTTCTTTCAATCCAACAATTCCAATTAAAAGTGTTCCATTTTTAATTACTTTTCTAATTTTTTGAGAAGTTTCTAACTTTTCATCATCAAATACATTATCATTAAATAAAATACGATAATTATCTTTATTCTTATTGCCAATTGTTTCAAAAGATAATAATAAATTGCATTTAACAAGTTCTAAAGTTTCTTCTAACTCTTGATAAAATTTAGATAACGAATTATTATGTTTTAAGCTTAATCTATTGATATTTAAAGATGTCTTTGCAACTACCATACGACCAAGGGATTGACTATTAATAGAATTTATATTTTCAAATATTCTGATTCCGTCTGCGAAATATTCAATTTCATTGATATTTTTATTATAAGAATTATCAATAAAAGTTAATATTATTTCACTATTTAACTTAAGTAATTTTATAATGTAATTTAAATACTCTATATTACTCTTATTAATCTTATATATTATTTTTAAATTATTAAAAGGTAAGTTAGTTTCTAAAATTTCAAATATTATTTTATTAATTAATTGACCAGTATTTGATTCATTAGTTCCTAAACTAATACCAAAGTTTTTCTCTTTATTTAGTAATTCAAATAATTTAGTCAATTCTTTTAATAATGTTTCTTTTATTTTATTTATAGAATCATCATAAGATTGGTTAAATATATCTTTGACAATATCTGAATAAATAAATTGATTATAGTTATCTAAATTAATTATTAAGTCATGTTCTTTATCAATTGTTTCTAATAATTTTTTGATATTAATATAATTATAAAAACCAGTAACTTTTAAATAATTAATTAAGTTTTCTTTAATAATATTTTTATATTTATTTAAAGTATATTCTTCTAATAAATAATCTAAGCCAGGAATGTTTATTTCACCTTTTATTTCAAATTTTGCTTTTAGAAGATTAATAATTATTTCATCTAAGGTATTATTTTTCTTAAAGATTTCATTTAAATTAAGATGGATACTTGATAATATACCTAGTGGAAATAATTCCATATCATGAATAAAGATACCGCCTTCTTGATGAGCCCTTAAAAATTTATTATCGATAATATAAGATTTAGTAAATTCATTAACTACTGTTTTACCATATTTATTTATTATTTCATAAGATTTATAAGAGTTTTCTCGAAGTAGTGAATCATCATCAACAATTTTTTCCATAGCTTTTAAAAATTTGTGTTGTTGTTTAATTGTAAAAACTTTTCTTGATGCTGCTCTTTTTTGGCGATACTGACTAAATGCCTCAAACACTTCTAAATACTTAGCTTCTTTTAAAATGTTTTCGATTATATCTTGAATATCTTCAACATTTATTGTTTTGCGATCATGATAATTTTGTTCTATATGTTTAAGTACTTCTGCATAAACATTATTAACTTCTTTTTCATTATAGAAATCATAGACATTATCAAAAGCTTGTTTAATCGCAACTGCAATTTTATAGTTATTAAAACCAACTCGTTGTCCACTTCTTTTGACAACAACGAGTTCATCAAATACATCTTTTTTCATTTTCATTACCTACCCACATATATTATTTATACGTTAAGCCCAGCATATCAAAATCATAAATATTAGTCAATGTTTTTTTGGGTGTTTTTTTACATTTTTTATTTAAGTGTAAAGTTATTTTTTTGATTTTTTGAATAAAAAAACATTTGATTGTAGATGATACCATAAAAAAAAGAAAGAAATATTTTTCTTTCATTTATATTAATTGACAATGTATATACATTAATTATTACTAAAAGTTATAAAATTGAAAATGAATAGTAACCATACTCCAATAGTAGTACTAAATTTAAACCTACTATATTCATAAACTGCGATACTTTTATCAGCTAAGGTAAGAACAATACCTTCCATTGATTTAGGAGGTTGGAGTGTTAAAGGAAACATATGAGTTAAGATTGCATTTTCTTCTTTTTTATTTAAATTAAAATGGGTTTTCGCATTCTCTAAAGCAAATTTAGGATGAGTCGTTCCTTTTTTTATACCCTTTATACTTCCAAAATCAGATTCAGTAAAAAAATCATGTAAAAGAGCAGCTCTCGTAGCTGATACATAATCAATATTTAATTTTCTTGCTATATTATAAGTATTTTTAGCAACTCGTAATGAGTGTTCATATCTAGTTAAACCATGATGATTTTCACGCATTAGAGTTTTATAATTTTTATTATTTATTATATCGTTAGCAATTGTATCAAAAGAAACAATACCGTATTTCACTTTCTCCACCTCAAGACTTCATCATTATAGCATAAAAGTATCCAAATATGTACTTTTTATCATCAGTTATATTATATGTGATATAATTATTTTGGTGATAATATGATAACAAAATCTTTAATTAATTTTCATTTAGAACAAAAAGATTATCAAGATAAACTAAATAAATGTCAAAACGATGAAGAAATTAGTATTTTAAAGAAAGAATATTTAAATAATTTGAAACTATATTTATTTGAAAGTAATAATATTATTAAAGAAGTTTTTAATAAAGAAATAACTCCCTACAAAAATGAAGATGGTTATAATGCTTTATATAAAGGTAATGCAAATAAAATTGTTAAAAAAAGTAAAGCAGAATTTAATAAAGAAATTGAGACTCTAAAAAATAGTGATATATATTATATATCAAAATTAGATAAAAAAGAATTAATCGATACTGCATTTTATGTTTTAAAAACATATTATGAAGATAATTTAGATTAATTCTTTTTTATATTTTACCAATTTTTATTTTTAATTTTTATTAAATTATAAGCTGGTGTTTTTTTAGCGAATCTTTTATTATATAGAGCTGATATTCGGTCAGTGATTGCAACACCTTTATCTACAACACTAAGAGTAATTCCTTCAAGTGATTCTGGTTTATTAGGAGTAAGTGGATACATATGATTCAAAATTGCATCAGCTTCTTTATCATTAATATTAAAATATTTTTGTGAGTTTTCTAATGCGAGTTCAGGATGTTCTTTAGCCTTTTCTAATGAAGTTTTAGCTTCATCAAAAGTCGAATTAAAGAAAAAATCATGTAAAAAAGCAGCTCTAGTTGCACTCTTGTAATCAAGTCCTAATGATTTTGCTATTTGATAAGTTGCTTTAGCAACTTTAAAAGAATGAGTTAAACGCTCGCCACCATGATGACTCTCACTTGAAAGAAGCATATACTGCTCACAATTAATAAACTCTGCTGCTATATCTTCAAATTCATATTGATCTACTACTATAGTTTTATTTTTATATTTTTTATCTATTATTTCATTTTTTATCATTTAAATCTCCTGTTGTATATCTATACACTAGATAAGTATATAACATTTTTTGAATTTTAGAAAGTATTATTTTACATTTCGATAATCGATTTTACCAACTTTAGTTACTGGTAATGTTTCTCGGTACTCATAAGAAACTGGCCAAGAGTATTTAGCTAATTTTTGTTGACAATACTCTTTAATATCATTTTTTATCTCTTCGGTTAATTTATATTCAGATTTTAACACAATATATGCATTAGCTACTTCTCCTTTATAAGAATGTGGTGCTCCTATAACAATTGAAGTTAAGACTTTCGGATGAGTATTAATAATATTTTCTACATGATTTGGATAAATATTATAACCTGATGAAACAATCATTCTTTTAATCCTTGATTTAAAGAACACAACTCCATTTTTATCCATATTACCCATATCACCAGTATGTAACCAGGTTTTACCATCTTCATGAACTTTTAAAGCTATTTTCGTTTCTTCTTCCTCATCTAAATATCCAAGCATTACCGCTGGACTATTTAAACATATTTCTCCATCTTCATCATAATAAACATTCTCAGTTGTGTTTGGTTTAACAATTTTTACCAAGTTATCAGGTCCAGGAATACCAATTGAACCAGGGGTAAAATTATTAAGTGGAGTCATTATAGTTGATGCAACACATTCAGTCATTCCCCAGCCTACCATTATCTCTGCATTACAACCATGATCTTTCATATATTGATTGATTCTTTTTTGTAATTCTGGGGTTAGCGTATCACCACCACACAATACAGTTGTAACATTAGATAACTCATCACTACGCAGGTCAACTTCTAGAAGCGCTTCATATAAAGTTGGAACTCCAGCAATAAAGTTTGGTTTATAAGTTTTTATTAATTTTCCGAAATCTTTGGCTGTAAATTTAGGAATTATAATACATTTCATCCCCGCAGTTAAAATCGTATGAAAACATATTCCTAAGCCAAAACCATGAAATATTGGCATAATTGAAAGCATACTATCTCCAGCTTTAACTGTTGGACATACTGCTCTATTTTGATACGCTATAGCATTAAAATTTTTACTTGAAAGTTTGATTCCTTTTGGTGTACCAGTTGTTCCACCACTATATAAAATAACAGCTAAATCTTCATCAGTTTTATCAGATTTAATTATATTCATAATAGATTTACCTTCATAGATAAAATCTTTCCACATAATAAAATTATCTTTTTTATTTTTAATTTTTATTTTACGGCCACTTGTAAGCCAGTATGCAGCTGTTGTAATATTATTCATACTATCACTAGCTTTAGTAATAATAACTTTATTTAATTTAATATTTTTTTCAACTTCTTCAAGTTTTTCATAAACGAAATCCATAGTTAATAAATATTCACTTTTTGCTTTTTTTAAACAAAACTCTATTTCAGAAGAAGAAGACAATGGATGAACCATATTAGCTACTGCCCCTATTAGATTTAGTGCATATACTGATATTATTCCTTCAGGTGTATTGGGCATACAAATTGTTACCCGATCATTTTCTTTAACCCCTATTTTTTGAAAAGATTTAGCACATCTTTTTATTTTTTCTAAAAACTCAGCATAAGTACATTTTTTACCAAAATATTCATATGCATAATAACTAGGATATAAATTAGCTGATTCTTCTAATAATTCATAAAGAGTCTTTTTAGGATAATTTATATTCTTAGGAATATTTAATTCTTCATAATATTTATACCATGGAGTTGAAGATAAGTATTCATGCCTTATAGCATGAGCACTATGTTTGATAGTTTCTTTTATTTGACTAAATTTATTTTTCATTTTAACCTCTTAATATAATCTAAGTTTATCATGATAATTTTAAGAATGCAATTAGGAAAAAAGTTAGATTTATATTAAAATGAGCGGTTAATCAAAGTTAATCTTTTTGATAATTCCTTTTCATCTGAACAAGATATTAGCTGAGAATAAAAATCTGGCGTATTAATATTTCCTTGTCTTTGCATTATTTGATTATATACTGTTTGATATATATCTATGATAAATAGATAGTTATCTATAGGATTATTTGTTTTTAATGAGGAAGATATTTCTAATAAAGTTCTAATCATCATATTTCTACAACAAAGCACAATTAACTTATCATCTTCTTGAAATAACAAATTAGAAATAAACTTAAGGTTATCTAAAACATCAAATAATGAACCTCCTAGAGTTATATATTTATTTTCTAACTCTGGATATTTTTTAAAACCATTAATAGAACCTAATTGATATTTAATATTTCCATTTATGTTTTCCTCAATAAAAATTTTACTAGCAAGTAAACATGTTTTAGAAACATCTGCTTTATTTTTCAATAAATTTATATTTAACTCTCCATCATTTACCCAATCTACTCTCTTATCAACCATAATTTCATACTGTAAATTTGGGTCTAAAAATTTTACTATTAACTCTATAGTTTGTATACATCTTAACTTATCAGGACATACAAATAAAATATTTCTTTTAAGTATATTAAGATCATTTGCTATATTTTCTGCTGTTTTTTCTTCTCATTAATAATAGGAGGATTAAAACCAAATGAAAAATAATCACATTCATCTTCTAAGTGTCTTATTATGATCATTAATATATCCTGCTTTTATTAATTTTTCTTCAAATTGTTTTAGTCGTTCAGATGGTGTTCCAGTTAAAATAGTATAAGGAATTAAAGATGAATCTAAATACTTAATCATGTATTCATGTAATTTTAAAGAATAGTCTTGTGATTGACGAAGACCATCGTATTCATATTCACTTACCGGATCACAAACAAAATATAAATCATATTTATGTTTGTCTACCATATTTTTAAATTTTTTATAATTTTCAACAAAATTAGACATTACTGCACAAGCTAAAAACAAAAGTGGATCTGCATCACAAAGTAATAATTCAGGATTAAAATTTTCTTCAATATTTGCTTCTTCAAGAATAAAATGTTGAGCTATATTAAAAAAAAGCTTTTCATTAAAATCTTTAGGATCAGTTATCCCCATTGCAATAGCAACTTCACGAGCATCATCTTCTCTAACTAATAAATTATGCTCTTCCTTTATTAATTTAATTAATGTTGTTTTTCCAGAATTAGAAGTTCCAGAAATTAATATTTTTTGTATTTTACCATACTCTCCCTAAATATATATAAATATCTGGCTATATCTTAACATGATATATTATAATTGCAAATTATAAAAATTAATTTATTTCTATAATATTTTCGACTAATAAATCTTCATTATCATTTAAATAACCTGATATTCGGTATTTATTATTTATAATTATTTTTTCTTTAAGTGATAATTCATCTTCATGATCAATTATCATTATATTTATCTCACCTGATAGATCTTTTAAAACAGCCATAATAATAATTCCATAATCAAAATCAAATGTATCTTTATTAATTATTATGCCTTCTAAGACAATTTCTTTACTATTACTAATATCAGAAATCTTAATAACTTTTCCATCTATCTTTTTACTATAAACAGTGTAATTTATATCTTTCATAAGCCTTCCTCTAAAATAATTATTTAAATGGTGCCTCTAGCCGGATTTGAACCGGCACGATATCTCTATCACTGGATTTTGAGTCCAGCGCGTCTACCAATTCCACCATAGAGGCAATATTATTAAGTGTTATTAACATCTTCTTTATAAATGGAAGTAAATAAATCTATTTCATCACTATTTGTAATAATCTCTTCATATTTTGGTAAATCATCAATAGTAGCAAGACCAAAGTAATCTAAAAATTCTTTTGTTGTTTTATATAAATTAGGTCTTCCAGGAAGAGGACTTTTACCATCTTCTTTTACTAAACCTTTTGCAACTAATTTTCTAATTAAATTAGAACTATTAACTCCCCTTAAGTTTTCTACTTCTAATCTTGTTATTGGAGCATTATAAGCAATAATTGCTAGAGTTTCTAAAGCAGCATTACTTAAGTTATTAGTCTCTGGATTTTCTAGTAATTTTTGATAATAATTTTTATGTTCTTTTTTGGTAGTTAATTTAAAAGCATCTCCTAAAAATGTCACTCTTAATCCTCGATCATCACTTTCGTAAATTTCTCTTAAATCTTTTAATAAACTTTTACCTTGTGTTTCAGTTATATTCATAGTTTCACATAAGGTATTTAAAGTAATACCCTCATCACCGACAACAAATAATATACCTTCTAAAACTCCTAATAATTTCATCATATATCACTACTCTCTATCAAAATATCACTAAAATTGTTTTTTTGAGTTATTTTAATTTCATTATTTTTAGCCATATCCAAAATAGATAAAAATGTTACTATTACATATGGCTTAGAAATATTATCAAATAAATCTAAAAATTTTATTTTACCTTTATATTCTTTTAATTTATATCTTATGGTATTTATTCTTTCTTCAACACTTAATTCTTTTTTAGTTATTCTTGTATCAACTGGTTCACTTAGTTTTTGTCTTTTTAAAAATAATTCAAAGGCATTAAGTAGATCATCAAGTCCGATATCACTATTTATTATTTCTTTCTCTTCACGATAGTCCCCTAAATAACTAGGTGGTTTAGTATGAATTTCACTTCTCTTTTTTTCTAAAGATTTAAAACCTTCAGCCAAATCTTTTATTTTTTGATATTCTAAAAGTCTTTTTTGTAAATCTTCAGGATCATTAAATTCATACTGTTCTTCAGATTCATCAGTCTGGTTTAATAAAAGTCTACTTTTTAAATGAATAAGTTCACTAGCCATTACTAAATATTCACTATAGGCATCGATTGTTAAATCATTATTATTAATAAAATCTATATATTCCTTAGTAATATTAGAAATATCAATATTATAAATATCCATTTTATTAGCTTTTACTAAATGAAGTAATAAATCAAGTGGACCTTCAAAGTCTTCTATTGTTAATATCATTTGCACTCATATCCTTGAAGTTCTAAATCATATTTTATAATTTTAGCTAGAGTATTTAAATTATAATAGTTTATATCATCTGATATACCTAATTTTTCTTTTGTAAATATATTTAAATCTAAATCAGCACTAAAGACAAAACCACTATCTGTTTCTTCTATATTAGCAGAATTATTTTTTATAATGTTTATATCTTTTACAATTGAATTGTATTTTTGATAATAATTTAAATAAATATTAATATTACTAATATCATCATAAATTAAATCTTGATTAATATTTATTAATTGATTATTAAGAAATTTATATTGATATTGATTTTTTTCTTTATTACAAGTTAGAGTATCTGGCGTATTTAAAATAATTTCAGAATAATTATCTTCTTTTAACTCATTAATTTTACCAAAATAACTAGTTGCTGAATTTATTCTTAATTCATTAAATATATAATTTTTTTCTTGATTAGTTGTCGTAATTATTCCTGTTAATTTTACTCTTTCTAATAAATTATCTCCAGAATCATATATCTCTAAATAATAATTACTATTATTTAAATTAACTGAATTAGTTGTAGTTTTAATATGATAAGTGATTTGATTATTCTCTAATAAAATATTACTTAGATTAATATTATTATTAACTATATTAGTTTTATCATTTAAAATATATTTTGAGTTTTTATCTACTATTTGATTATCATTAGAGTTAGGTTCAGTAGTTATAATAGAATAATAAATTTTACCTAAAAAAGTATCTGGATTCTTTATATAATCTTCAACATAAGGAAGCGCAAAAGTAATACCTATTATAAGGGTTAAAACAATAAAAACAAAAATTGGTTTACTAGATTTTTCTTTACGAAGAACACCTAATACAACAGGTTCATTATTCTGATTATTATTTTCCATAACTTTATCCTCTATTTCTTTATTCATTATATCAAATTAAAGAAAAAAATAAAAGAATTACTCTTTTATCTTACCATCTAAACTAAAGCTTTTTGCTTCTAATATTTTGACATTTATAATCTTACCGATAGTTTCTAGAGATGCATCTACATTTACTAGTTTCATATTTTCGGTATAACCCGAAACTTTTGTATTATCCTTTTCACTTACTCCAACTATTAAAACTTTTTGAATAGTACCTAAAAGTTTTAAATTATTATCTCTTGAATATTGATTAACTACTTTATTTAATCTTTGTAAACGAATATTCGCTTCTTCTTTAGTTATATCATTTTCCATCTTAGAAGCTGGAGTTCCTATTCTTGGTGAAAATATAAATGTAAAAGCTCCATCAAACTTACAGTATTTAACTATATTTAATGTTTCATTAAAGTCTTCTTCTGTTTCTCCTGGAAAACCAACGATAATATCAGTAGTAATACTAACGTTTTTAATAGCTTTTTTTATTTTATCAAATAATATTAAATAATCTTCTTTAGAGTAGTTGCGATTCATCTTCTTTAATATTTTATTAGAGCCTGACTGAACAGGTAAATGAATATAAGGCATAATATTATTATATTTTGCTATTATATCAATCATTTCATCAGTAAAATCA
>CAYTQE010000024.1:10970-11179 GCA_964439985.1 uncultured Muribaculaceae bacterium
GTTACAAATCTTATTCTGGGAATATCAGTTTTACTTACCTCTTCTAAAAGATTACTGAAAGTAATATTATCTTCTAAATCCTTCCCATAGGCATTAACATTTTGTCCTAATAAAGTTACTTCTTGATATCCATTATTAATTAAATCTTTTATTTCTTTTATTATATCTTCAATTTTACGGCTTCTTTGTTTTCCTCTAGTATATGGAAC
>CAYTQE010000025.1:0-11033 GCA_964439985.1 uncultured Muribaculaceae bacterium
CTTTATTGATTACCTAAGAGACTTTGGTAAATACTTTAGTTTAAATTATATGCTAGCAAAAGATACCGTAAAATCAAGATTAGATGTAGGAATAACTTATACAGAATTTTCATATATGATAATGCAAGCATTAGACTTCTTATGGTTATATAACAATAAGGGGTGTACACTTCAAATTGGTGGACAAGATCAGTGGGGAAATTTAACTGCTGGACTTGAACTAGCCCGTAAAAAACAAGGTGTAGAATTACACGCTATTACTATGCCACTTATATTAGATGCAAATGGTAATAAATTTGGTAAAAGCGAAGGTAATGCTTTATGGCTTGATAAAAACTTGACTAGCGCCTATGAAATGTATCAATTTTTTATAAATCAAGATGATAGAATGATAATTACATATTTAAAAATGCTAACCTTCTTAACTCCAAATGAAATTATGGCGATAGAAAAAGAACATCAAGTAAAACCGGAACTTAGAATTGCTCAAAAAGCTTTAGCTAAAGATGTTATAACATTTCTTCATGGAGAAGATGAGTATAATAAAGCTGTAGAAATAAGTGAAAAAGTTTTTAAGGGAGAAGCAACAGATGATATGCCGACAGTAACAATCGATAAAGTTACTAACATATTAGATATTTTAGTAAACTCAAAAATAGCTACATCAAAAAGTGAAGCTAGAAGATTGATAGAACAAGGTGGTATAACAGTTGATGATCAAAAAATAATAGATCCTAATCATCAAGTTGAATTATCAGAATTTATCATTCGTAAAGGAAAAAAATCTATAACTAAAATTATATTAAAATAAAAATATATTAGTGATTATTTCATTTCACTAATGTATTTTTTTAATGCTCTAGCATTTGGTCCAAAAATAATTTTTAATTGATTGTCAATTTCTACTATACCTTTAGCGCCTAACTTTTGAATTGCATCTTTATCTACTATTGTTACATCTTTTAAAGTGACTTTAAATCTCGACATATTTATTTCAGTATCTAAAATATTATCTTTACCACCTAAATACTGAACTAATTTATTAATTTCAAAAGTAAAGTTCTTTTTATTTAATTTAACAATTACTAAAGATATGATTGCTAAGACAAAAAATATTATTATATATTGCCACCACATATTTATCACCAATATAATTATACACTATAAATAGTGAAAATAATATCACTAATTTGATAATCCTACATAAAATATAATAAGTATATATGAAAGGGTGAAAATATATGTGTAATAATAATGACCGCTCTGGCAAATGTAATTGTATTACGGAAATATTAAAAGTTATAAAGGTTTTACAAGAAAATGCTTGTCCTGATAACTGCACTGATTCTTGTGATAGACCAGTGTTAGGTGGAGGGACTCAATGCTTTATATATAATACCAGACCAATTCAATTATTTACTTGCTGTGGAAATGGGATACCATTTAGTATGCCAGTAAGTAAAGATTTAACTGAAGTTTGTTCAACATCAACAGGACAAAATCCATCAGATGATTGTTCAGGAGTATTTAGAGTTGAAAAATTAGAAGGAAATTGTGCAACATTTAGAGTATTAGTTCCAAATCCAGAAACAAATAATATGAATTTCCCATGGGTTGCTACAAATAGCTTCTTTACAATGGATTTAGATTGCTGCTGCGCTGTACGTTGCTTAAGCGATACTTACGTAGACTGTCTTTAAAAATGAGATTAATCTCATTTTTTTTCTTGTAATCTTTTTTAGCGCCTTTTCCACTTATTTTTGCTAGAAAAATTTGAAATCTATTATATAATGAATATAAAGAGGTAGCATTATGTTAGGAAAAAAAATAGTAAATTTAAGAAAAAAAGAAGGATTATCTCAAGAAGATTTAGGTAATAAGCTATATGTATCAAGACAAACTATTAGTAAATGGGAACTAGGAGAATCAGCTCCTGATATTAATACTGCAAAAGAAATAGCTAAAGTATTTAATATAAGTTTAGATGAACTAGTAGATAATGATATAAGAGATATTTTAGAATCTAAAATAACTAATACCGAGCGTCTAGCATCTATGATTATGAAAATATTAAAGTTTTCAGGAATTATGTTAATTATATTTATAGTAGGTTTAATCATTTGGAATATCAAATCAAGTACTTATGCATGGTTTATTGGTCAAGATGTAATAAATTGTAAAGTAGGAGAAGATCATTATCATTATAAAATAGATGTTGAAATCATCGAAACAAAAAGTGGTATGTTTAATATGTATAAAGTGAATCAAATTGAAGAAAGTAATAAAATAAAAGATATTTATCGACTTGGAGGAAACGCCTACTTAAGTGATATAGTTGATCTTACTAAATATGAATATACTTACCAGTTATTTGATGCAGTGAATGCTTATGTTGATAAACATGATGGAATATGTGATTATGTGGATAATTAAATATAATCACATATTTTCTTTTGCTTTAATGATCAAAATAACTTATAATTATAATAGGTGAAAACAGTGAGTACAAAAAATAATATTACAATAACAATTCTAATGGTAATTACTTTACTATTTATATCAATAGGATTTTCTTTTGCCTACTTTACAGCAAATCTAACTGGTGGAGAAGACTCTACTACTATTACTGTTACAGGTGGTTCAATGAAAATTTTTTATGAAAGTGGAGCAAATATTAATATTATTAATGTAATACCAAGTAATGATCCAGTTGCTACTAAAAATTTTACAATAACAGGTAATAATACGACAGGTTTAGAAATGAATTATAAAAGTAGTTTAATAATAGTATCAAATACTTTTACTGATAATGCATTAAAATATGCATTAACCAGTATGAATACAGATGATAATGGTACTACTATACCAGATATAAATAAGATGGTTAATATTCCAGCTGGGGAAAGTAGTAGTTTACTAGGAAAAGGTATATTTACTGGACCAACAAACGGTGATAAGGTACATACTTATATATTGAAAATTTATTTTCTTGATACAGGTTTTTCTCAAAATGAAAATCAAGAAAAAGAATTTAAAGGATATATTAAAACTGAGAATGCTAACTCTAGTACTGATTGTGTTGTTCATGAATTTACTTCTAATGAAATGAGGCCTATAGATTTAGATGAAATAGATTTAATAAAAAATATTTACGCTGGTTGGGACGTTGATAATGAAGAACCTATATTTGAAGATTTGACATTAAATGAATTTATTGAATATGTTGAAAGTGGACCAAGAGAGTTTGATCTAAAATTTTTATATCGCGCATTTGAAAAAAATGAAAAAAAATATATATTTGTCGAAGAAAGAGAATTAGAATCAGGATTTTTACTAAATTTAAGTATTAATGAAATAGATGATATAGAAAATGGAGAAAGATTTAATTACGAAGCGGGTAATGGAGAATTTGGCGAAGAAAGTTTAATTCCTGAATACATTCATGATCTAGATGAAAATGGAAATTTGGATTTAAATGGATGCCTGCGAGAATATACAATTGATATTGCTCCGCTATTTATTATTGAAGGAGTAGATGCAATAAACGAAAAATCCCAAATAACTATCAGTAGCTTTGGAGAAACAATGTTTGTTTATTATGATAGATTTAATAAAGCAAACCAAAGAGGTTTTATGTATGAAGAACCTGTTTTAGTTTTTGATGCTCAGGGAGATGATTATATATATGATACCGGAGGTTATGCAGAAGATATCGAATTTGTTGATTATGGTTATAAATACTTAACAGATGGATCTGATATTAAGAAACGAGTAGATGGTCATTATTATCAAGAAGTTTACACTTTATATAATGATGGCAGCATCCAGAGATTTATTTATGAGGAAGCAGCTTCAGATGTTATTGAAGGGTTAAATATTAAAGATATCTCAAGATATTTTTATCTAGATACTATAGGAGATGTTTATCATTATTACTTTTCTGATGAAAATATTGTAACAACAAAAATAGAAATTCCTGAAGGAGTTAAAATTACTAGGTTATATGAATATGCTTGGTCAACAGGTACTCAACAGAAGTTTCGCACTGAGATTTTTGCATATGGAGAAAATGATGTTGAGTACTCAATTTATATATCTGGAGAGGATAATATAGATGTAATTGATACAAGTACTTTATATTCACCAGGTTATGAACAGATTATTTATCAGCAATATATATTAGGTAAAGAAAAAGCAGATTTAAGAGGTATTAATTGGGAAAAAGGAGCAAAATCTTTTACTCATTATTTTCAATTTGATGGTCAAACAGAACGTGTAGTTACTTTACCTAATAACGCTAAAATAATGGATATGAGCATGGGACTAGGGTATTTAATAATACTAGATGAACTACAAAATGTTTGGGGTTATGGAGTAGCTAATTATTATTTAGAATAATAAAAAAACTTTTACTTTTCGTAAAAGTTTTTTAAATATTCATTATAAGCTTTATGTTCAAATGTCTCACTTGTGTCTTTAAAAGGCAACTTTTTATCTTCTAAAATATTTTTAACTATATAATTAGTAAAATGTGGATTTCTGACTAGAAGAGGACCAATTAAGTAAGTCCCGAAGAAATTATTTTCTCGATATCCCTCAAATGAAGATTTATAATTATCAGCAAATCCATTTATAACACTAAATAAATGATTGCTATCACACTGCATAACTGATTCTCTATTTTGAAAACCAATTATAGGTGAAAGATCTTCAAATTCCATAAAAGATTCACCAACGATTCTTTTAGGATTTTGTTTTGTATAATAATCAAATATTCCTAAAGCTTTATATTTTTGATTATTTAATTCAATAAACTTACCAAATATTTCATGAGAGTTACCTGTAGAAATAATATATTTATTTTTCTTAATAGCGTCTTTAAAAGTTTTAATATTCTTTTTAATATCTTCTAAAACTAATAATAAATTTTCTTCTGATGCACTACCTAAATAAATAATATCATATTTATTTAAATTTATTTTATCATTTATAGTTAATAAATCTATTTCAGGTTCTATATTTTGTTTATTAAATGCATTTATTAAAGCAGTGATATTTCCTTGTTCACCATAAAGATTTAATAAATCATAATATAAATGGGCAATTCTAATTTTCATTTCTATCACCTTCTTCAGTTTTTATAAATAGATTTTTCAATCTATCTGTCATATCGAAGCAAACCATCGTAAATATTTTTCCACTACTATTTTCTCTTAAGAGAGTAATAATTTTATTTATATCATCAACTAAAATTAGTTCATCTGGATCAATTCCAGAATTAATTAGTCTAGTTGCAACATCGAATCTAAAATGCCCAATACAAAATATCCGATCAATATTTTTGGTGTCTAGAATACTAAAATCCACATCATAAAGCCAAGATATATCATTATATTTATAACGTCTTGAAACATTATCAAAACCTAGAATAATCGTTTTATTTTTAGGATACTGATTAATATAATTTAAACTTTGAATATAACTTAAATTGTTTTCATTTTTACTTTCCAGCATATTGATTTCTCGGTTATCTAATTGTAAAACTTTCATTCTTTTAGACGGAATTATATTAACGTTTAAAGATCTTAATATATTATTATCTTCTAGACCGATTTCTCGGCATAAAGTATAAGCGGCAAGAGTATAGTAAGCTGCAAAGAAGACATCTTTATTTAAATGCACTTGGTTATTTTCAATCTCCATTGATTGTTTATCTAAATTTATTTTAGATCCTAAATAATCAACTTTTCTTGCATATTCACAATTAGAGCATTGATATTCTCCTAAATGTCCGTAGTGATAATAACTATAATCTAACTTATGACTGCATAGTGGGCAATAAGCTCCATCAATATTATTACTAATAGGATTATCTAAGCTGTATTTAGTTTTACTAATTCCATAAGTTGTGATTTTTCCTTCGTGCTTTATAGTAAATCGGTTTACTAAAGAATCATCAGCATTTAAGATTAAATGGGTTTTTTCATCAATAGAGTTCATAATCTTATTTAATATAATTTCTGGAGATCCATTTCTTGAGGGCTGATCTCTAGTTATATTGGTGACTATTAAATGAGTTAATGTACTTTTTCTAAAGGTTTCTTTAATAAAAGATTCATCCATTTCTAAAAGTAAAATATCAGCTTTTACTTTATGGGTTAAGAAGCTTGAATTATTAAGAATTAAAGTCGCTGTACCGTTTAGAACATTAGAACCAGATTTATTCCAGACAACTTTTTTACCATTATCTTCTAAGATGTGGGCTATTAAACTAGTTGTTGATCCTTTACCTGAGCTTCCAGTTACTCCAATTACATATTTTGGATATTTTATTTTAGTTAAAAGATCGGGTTTGATTTTCAAAACAATACTAGCAGGATAGACACTACCATTTTTTTTAAATACTTTACAAATAAAAGTAATAAATTTGTTTAAAAAAATTAAAAAGCTTGTATACATAAATAACCACCTATACAAATTATATCTTATCTTATTGTTATAAGCAATTTCATTTAATATATTTGACATAAAATATTTTCATAATTTAATATAACATGATATAATAATATCAAGTAAAGACTAGGTAATATTTTAGTCAAAAATAAATAAGAGGGCATGTATGAGAGAAATAATTGGTAGTATAGATGTTGGTACTAATACAATAAAATTAGTTGTAGCTGAATTTTTAGATAATGATTTTAATATTTTATGCGCTATAGATGGACCAACAAGAGGTTTTAAAAATTATGAAATAACTGATGAAGCAGCTCTTATTAAATCAATAAAATTAGTTTTAGATAAAGCATCGATTAAATTAAATTTTAAAATTAAAAAAATAATTGCTAATATACCAACGACAGTTAATAATTTTATTGTTAGTGAAGCAGTTAATACTATTAATAATGAAGATCTTAGAGTATCTAGTAATGATATACTTAGAATTATGCAAAGCACTGCCTATAATAAAATTAATATAAATGATGAATTAATAAGTCTTGTACCTATTTATTTTCGAGTAGGTGATACAGAAACTAAAGAACCATTTGAAAAAAAAGGAAAGAGCATAACTGCAAGAACAGTTTTAATAACTGGTTATAAAAAAGAAGTATATGATTTAATTAAAGTTTTAGAAAAATGTGGATTAGATGTAATTGATATTAGTCCAGTAGGATTAGTAGATTATCATAATTTTAGAAATGATTATTTAGATATGAAAACTGGAATAGTTGTCAATATTGGAGCATCTAGAACTCAAGTAAGTGTTATTAGTAAAGGAATATATATTAATAATGAAGTAATAGATTTAGGGGGATTAAATATTGATAAAGATATTGCTTATATATATAATTTAAAAATAAGTGAAGCTAGATACTTAAAAGAGAAATTAGCACTTTCTAATATTAGAAGAGCAAATCCTAAAGAAACAATCAAAGTAGTGAATAAAGAAAATGAAGAAATCACTATAAATCAATATGAATTAACAGAAATAGTAGCTAGTAGAGTTATAGAAATACTAAAAAGTATAAAAAATTCAATTAACCACTTAACAAAAAAGGAAATAAGTTATATAATTATAACAGGAGGCTTAACGGAATTTAAAGATTTTAATATTGCCCTATCTAGTTTATTTGGAG
This sequence comes from uncultured Muribaculaceae bacterium, assembly GCA_964439985.1. GTDB lineage: Bacteria > Bacillota_I > Bacilli_A > RF39 > UBA660 > DUUS01. The sequence goes on from CAYTQE010000025.1 coordinate 7,635, forward strand.
AATCAGCTAGTATCGGTTATATTAATACCCTAGGAGCAAGAGATAATAAATACAGTGTCTCTTTAGGAATGATTAAACAATTTAATGAAAAGTTAAAGCTGCGCCATAAAGAATATTCAACAGTTAGTGAAATTGATATTGAAAATATGTGTAATAAAGATTCAAAAATATCAATTCCTAGTGATTCAATATTAGGTAAAATATTTGGATATTTTTTTGATAATTAAGGAGAGAATAAGTTATGTTTGGATTAGAAATGGATCAAATTGCTAAAATAAAAGTTATAGGTGTTGGCGGTGGGGGCTGTAATGCTGTTAATAGAATGATTGAATCAGGTGTTAAAGGAGTAGAGTTTATTGTTGCAAATACTGATTTGCAAGTCCTTAATGCCTCTAAAGCTGCCAATAAACTTCAAATAGGAGAATCAATTACTGGTGGTCTTGGAGCTGGTGCTAACCCTGAAGTAGGACGAGAGGCTGCTCTTGAAAGTAAAGAAGAAATCAAAGAAATGCTTAAAGGTGCAGATATGGTATTTGTTACTTGTGGTATGGGTGGAGGTACTGGTACTGGTGCAGCACCAGTAATTGCTGAAATCGCTCAAGATTTAGGAGCACTTACCGTAGGAATTGTTACAAAACCATTTCGTTTTGAAGGTAAAAGAAGAATGGAACAAGCCGTAATTGGTCTTGATGAATTAAAGAAACATGTTGATACATTAATTATTATTCCAAATGATAATTTAAGAGATATAATTGATAAATCAACACCAATGCTAGATGCATTTAAAGAAGTAGATAATGTTTTACACCGTGGCGTTCAATCTATCAGTGATTTAATAGCAGTATCTGGTTTAGTAAACTTAGACTTTGCTGATGTCAAAGCAGTTATGGAAAAAAGAGGCAATGCTTTAATAGGAATCGGCTTAGGTGTTGGTGAAAATAGAGCAATAGAAGCCGCTAAACAAGCAGTTTCATCACCACTACTTGAAACAAGTATTACTGGTGCAACAGATGCTATTATAAATGTAACAGGTGGAACAAACCTAACATTATTTGAAGCAGAAGATGCCGCTGAAGTTGTTAGACAATCTGCTAATACTGATATCAATATTATATTTGGTGCAGTTATAAATGAAAACTTAAACGATGAAGTAATAGTAACAGTTATTGCTACTGGATTTGAAGAAGAAAGTAATATGGATTATGGTATTCGAGTTGAAGAAAGATCTCACTCAATATTAGAAGATGAATCAGACTTTGATATTCCTCCATTTCTAAGAGATCGCGATAATTTTTAATTAAGCTAAAAAATGACACTATATTCAGTGTCTTTTTTTTATAATAAAATAGGTGAGGTTATGATAATTTATTTAGATTTAATAATTATAATAAATTTTATAATAGATACCTTACTATTAATAAGTGTTGATTTATTACTAAAAAGAAAAACTAAAATTAAAAGAATAATCTTAGCTTCATTTATTGGGAGTTTATCAACATTAATGTTATTTTTTATTAATAATAATATAATCCTTCTCATGTTTAAATTACTAACTAGTGTTTTTATGGTTATTATCGCATTTAAATATATTAGTTTTAAATATTTTAAAGATAATTTATTTTGGCTTTATATAATAAGTATTATTTTAGGGGGGAGTATATACTTACTAAATGATCAAATTACTTTAATTAATAATGGGTTAGTTTTTAATAAAAAGGGTCTAAAAATCAACTTAATTCTTTTACTAATTATTACTCCAATAATTTTATATAAATATATAAAATTTCAAAAAAATTTTAAAAATAATTATTCTAATTATTACGATGTTGACATATACTATATGGGAGAAAAAATATCTGGAACAGGTTTTTTAGATACCGGGAATAAACTTATTGATCCATACTTTGGCCGACCAATTATATTAGTTAATAAAAACTTAATAAAAAAAGAAGTTAAAACATTCTTAGTACCTTATCATGTACTAAATGATAATGGTTTTTTAGAAGTATTTAAACCAGAAAAAGTTATTATAAATAATAAAACAAATAAAAGAGTCTTAATTGGATTATCTGATATAAGTTTAAATGGTGTAAAAATAATATTAAATACGGAGGTTATATGAAAAAAGTTTTATTATGGATTTGTAAAGTTTTAAAAATAGAAAGTAAATTATTTTTTGTTGGTGCAACAGATGCCTTACCACCTCCACTATCAAAAGAAGATGAGCTAACTTATATTTTAAAAAATAAAGAAGGAGATATTAATGCTCGAAATATCTTAATAGAACATAATCTTAGATTAGTTGTTTTTCTTGCTAAAAAATATGAAAGTACTGGTTATGATATAGAAGATTTAGTAAGTATTGGATCTATTGGACTTATAAAAGGTATTAAAACCTATAAACCAGATAAAAACATCAAACTAGCAACATATTGTAGTAGATGTATCGCTAATGAGATACTAATGTTTTTAAGGAAAAATAAAAAAAGAAAATCAGAAATCAGCTTTGAAGATGCTTTATCATTTGATTCAGAAGGTAATGAACTACATTTAGAAGATATATTAGGAACCGAAGAAGATATAGTATTTAAAGAATTTTCAGAAAAAATTAATAAAGAAAGTTTAACTAAAGAATTAGAGTATTTAACTGAAAGAGAAAAAATAATCATGACTTTAAGATATGGACTTAATAACACTGATGATTACACTCAAAAAGAAGTAGCTGAAATACTAGGTATTAGTCAGTCTTATATATCAAGAATAGAAAAAAAAGTTATCAAAAAACTCCAAACTGTTTTAGAAGGAAGATAACAGTTTTTCTTTGTATAATTCCTTTTCTAAGTTATAATAATATAAATGAGAAAGAAGTGCATAATGTGATTACCATAAGAAATGAAAAAGAAAGATTTCTTTTTAGAGTAGCAGGAATGATTTATAATCAAGATAAAAGTAAAGTATTAATTCATAAAACTAAAATCCAAGAATCTTGGATTTTACCAGGTGGAAGAATGGAAATAGGTGAAAACACTTACGCTGGAATTAAAAGAGAATTAAAAGAAGAATTAGGTATTGAAGAAAATGTTAAATTAAAGTATATTGCTGAATCTTTTTTTGAACACAACAACATTAAACATCATGAATTAGGATTCTTTTATGAAGTAATAATAGATCCAGATAAATACAATTTAAATTACACTGAAGAATTTCTTGGCTTAGAAGGTGATGATCAAATGTTTCTTTGGGTAAAATTAATAGATTTAGATAATTATGTTTTAAGACCTAAATATTTAAAAGAAATGATAATAAGTGAATCAAATACCCTAAAACATTTAATTATAGATGAAATTTAATAATCTTAAAGTTGTAAAAATAATAAAAATATATTATACTTAATACAAA
>CAYTQE010000026.1:0-10963 GCA_964439985.1 uncultured Muribaculaceae bacterium
ACGGAGAACCTAAAATAAATATCGAACAAGTAAGAGAAATCCGTTATGGTTTGTAATCAAAATTGTTTTTCAAAATTTATTATGCTATAATATTATTGACATAATAGGAAGGTGCTTTTATGAAAAAAAACAAGAAAAAGTTGTCTTTTGGATTTATTACTTTAGGCATTGGTATTATATGTTTAATAGCTACATTTGTTTTGTATAAAGTAGTAAAAGTCGATGATGTTTTTTGTGTAATTTTAATGACATTTTCATTTGTTATTGGAATTTATGGAGTATTCCAAATTATCAGAGATGCTTATAATTAATTATAAGCTTTTTTTATGATAAAATATAGTTGGTGATAATATGTTTGTTAAAGCGATTAATAAAGGAAAAGTATTTACTAAACCTCTACTTACTGGAAAAGTTATATATAAAGACCGAAAAATAATTAATGAAATCAATACTTTGATAGTAATTAACAGTAATGGAGATATTTTAACTACCTCAGGCGTTGCTGATTTATTTTTGATCACAGATGATATTAATGAGGTATTTCCACCAATTTTAAACGAACTTAAAACAGCTAGAAAAAAAGAAATGATTAAAACTGAAGATAAATACGGATTAAAACCTGATACTGTTATTTCAATTTATAATATATTAATAGATATTGTTGATAAACCAGGTAAATTAAACATTATTAAACATGAATATTTAGACTTAGCTATAATTAAATTTGAAAATTATGAAAAAGTTTCAACTAAGAATTTTCCTGTTTTCAAAACCAATAATATCCAAGTAGGAACCTCAATTTGTGGTTTAGGATTTACATTTCCAGAATATAGCACTTTTGAATATGACAAAGAAAAAGAAGAAATAAAAATCACTAATAAGATAATGAATTTTCCTATATTTCCTTTAAATGGATTAATAACCAGAAATGTTGCTGATTTTAAAAATGAAATTACAATGTTTGAAACTAGTATGCCTACTTTACCAGGCCAAAATGGAGGACCATTATTAGACCAAGAAGGAAATGTTTTAGGTATGTTGGTTGGTACTAAAAGATTATCTTCAAATTATAACAAACAAATGCCATTTAATATTGATTTAGGTCTTGCTATCAATTCTAAAACTATTGTAAACTTTTTAGATCAAAATAATGTTAGTTATAATAAATTAAAATAGAAGTGCTATAATTAATAAAGAAGAGGTTTTAATATGGAGTTAAAAAATAATATATCATTTATAAATAATCTACTTTTAGTATCAGCATTTCTTTTACCAATCATTTACTTGGTTGTAATTAGTTTAAAAAGAAAAAACAAAAAAATAAAAATAGGTTATTATTTAGTTGCTATTACTATATTTATAGGAATATTATTTATAAGATGGGGTGTAAACAAAATTGATACTTATTTAGATAATGAAAATAAAGTTAGTAAAGAAATTGATAATGAAGAAGTTGATAATGTAGAAAAGGATCCTAATTATGTAGGAACTACATCAAAAGGATATATTATAAAAAATATAAATGGTGCTTATTATATTGATGATTATTTAATTGTGAATAAAAGCTATTCTTTAGATAGTTTATGGATACCAGTAAATACTTATATTGATATTGAAGATATGGAAATATGTCATAAATGTATAGATAAAGAAGCATATAATAAATGGCTAGAAATGAAAAGTGATTCAGATGCTATAGGATTGAAGCTATATATCGCTAGTGGTTATAGATCTTATGGTTATCAAAAAGATTTATATCAAAAATATTTATTAAAAGATGGAGTAGAATTAACTGATACATATTCTGCAAGACCAGGACACTCTGAACATCAATCTGGTTTAGCGTTTGATTTAAATTCTGTTGACTCCTCATTTGCAGCTACAAATGAAGGTCGCTGGATTAAAGAAAATGCTCATTTATATGGTTTTATAATTAGATATCCCCAAGATAAAACTAATGAAACTGGTTATAAATACGAACCATGGCATTTACGATATGTCGGATTAAAATTAGCAAAAGAGTTATATAATAACGGTGACTCGCTAACAATGGAATCATATTTTGGAATTGATTCAAAATACAAGTAGGAGGATTAATGAAAGATTATAAATTAGATGATTATAAATTAGAAATAATGCTACTTCAACAAAAAGATTATAATAATGCTCAGAAGTTAGGTTTTAATAATAAAAAAGACTGGTATGATTATATAATAAATCAAGATAATGATGAAATAGCTGATGCTATAATTAAATTAGCAGAAAGATATGATATTTTGATAGAAAATGCTGCTAATAGCTTTGATCATACAATGTTGATGCGAGTTGGTAAAATACTTAAAAATCAAAATAAAGTTAGTTTTAAAAAATAACCCTAGTGGTTATTTTTTCATCATGTTATAATTTAATAGGTGGTAATATGTTTTTAGAAAAATATATAACTAATGATTCAGTATTTATTATTCCTGATCACTTTAAAGATAAAATGATTAGTATAATTAATGATAAACCTTTATTAAATGTAAAAATAGTTACAATATCTCAATTAAAGAATAAGATTCTTTTTGATTATGATGAAAAAACTATTAACTTTTTAATGAAAGAAAAAAATATTAGTTACAAAAATTCCATAGAATTATTAAATAATTTATATTATCTAGATAATCATAAAAATAGTAAGTTTAAGGATTTAAATTTAATAAAACAAAGTTTAGATAAAGAACAATTATTAATATATGATAACTTTTTTTTAGAATCATTAAATAATAAAAGTATCTATGTTTTTGGTTTTAGTAATATTTCTAAATTTAATAAATATTTAATAGACAAATTAAATAATGTTACCTTTTTAAATGAAAAAGAAGTTAATTATAATAATATCGCTTTAAAATTTAAAACAATTAATGAAGAAATAGATTATATTGCTAATGATATTTTAAATAAATATAATAGTGGTATATCTTTAAATAATATTTTTATAGCAAATTATAACTCTGATTATCACTTAACAATTAAAAGAATATTTAATTTTTATAATATTCCCATCAACTTAGAAAATAATACTAGTTTATATGACACTAAGTATGGATTAAAACTTTTAAATAATTTAAGTAATTATAAGGAAATATTATTAGAAATAGAAGATAATAATATATATAATAGTTGTATTGATATCTTAAATAAATATTATTGGGTTGATGATTATCTTAATATTAAAGAAATGCTAATTGAAGAATTTAAAAATAAAAAAATATCTAACACAAAATTTAAAAATGCTGTTAATATAATTGAACTAGTTGATAATCAAATTGATGAAGACGAACACATATATTTAATAGGTTTTAATGATAAGTGCATTCCTAAAATTTATAAAGATATTGATTATATCAGTGATATTGAAAAAAATAATTTATTAGAAACTACTGAGGAAAAAAACATTATAGAAAAAAAGATATGGATAAAAATTATGAAAGAGACACCAAATTTAACCATTTCTTATTCAGAATTAGGAACAAAAGGAGTCCTTAATCCATCTCCTTTAATTGAGTATTTAGAAGTTAAAGATATTATATATAAGGCAAGTTCTTACTCTAATTTAAGTAATATTTATAATTTAGGATTATTATCTGATGATTTTATAAAATATGGTGAAATTCACAAAGAAGCTCCAAAACTAAATAACAATTATCCAAACTCTGGATATATGACTTATAAAAATAATTATCAACAAATAAATTCTAGTTTAATAAAAGAGTATTTTAAAAATGGTTTATATATATCATATACTAAGCTTAACTCATATTACGAATGTGCTTTTAAATATTATTTAGATTATATTCTAAAATTAAATCCTTATGAAGAATCTTTTGAAGTATATTTAGGTAACTTATGTCATTATATTTTATCTAAAATTTATCAAAATGATTTTAATTTTGATAATGAAGTGAATTATTATTTAAAAAATAATCATTTTGATTTAACAATAGAAAATCATATTTTTATTAAAATGATGGTTTCTGAATTAAAAGAAGCTATAGAATATTTAAAAGAGCATTATAAAGATACTTTATATCAAGAAATTATGTGTGAAAAAAACATTTCTATTGAAGTAGATAAAAACAAGAAAATATATATTAATGGGATAATTGATAAGATTATGAGTTTTAAAAACAATGTCGCAATTATAGATTATAAAACTTACTCATCAAATATAGATTTAAGTTTAGCTCATTATGGTTTAAAAATTCAATTACCTACATATATATATTTAGTGAAAAAAACTTTTCCAGAAGTAAATATTACGGGAATTTATTTGCAAAGTATAACGAGAAATATTATAAATTATAACCCTAAAAAAACCGTTTCTGAAATTAAAAAAGACAGTTTGAAACTTGTGGGATATACAATAGATAATGAAAATTTAATTAAGGATTTTGATCCAAGTTACTCTAACAGTAAATATATTAAAAGTATGAGTTTAACTAATAATGGTTTTAATTACCACACTAAATTATTAAGTAAAAATTATTTTAACAAATTATCCGAATTAGCAGAAAAACTAATTATTAACGCTAGTGAAAGTATTTTAAATGGCAATTTTGATATTAATCCAAAAATATTAGATAAAACTAATTTAAGTTGTAATTATTGTAAGTATAAATCTATTTGTTTTGTTAATTATGATAATTATATCTATTTAGAAGCAGATAAAAATTTAAGTTTCTTAGGTGGTGATAATAATGACTAACTGGACCGAAGAGCAATTAGAAGCTATTAACAAAACTGGTTCAAACATAATAGTATCTGCTGGAGCTGGTTCTGGTAAAACTACCGTTTTAACTGAAAGAGTAATTACAAAACTAAAGTCTGGTATTAAATTAAATGAATTATTAATACTAACTTTTACAAATAATTCAGCTCAAGATATGAGAAAAAAAATTAAAGAAGCTATCGAAGAAAATGATATCTCTAATAGTGAAGATAATAATGTTGATAATTCATATATTATGACTTTTGATGCTTATGTATTATTTTTAGTAAAAAAATATCACTATTTATTAAATTTAGATAATGATATTAATATCATAGATAGCTCAGTTATTGAATTAAAGAAAAAAGATATTTTAGATAATATCTTTGATCAAATGTATAACAAAAATGATCAATGTTTTATAAAATTAGTAACTGACTTTTGTGCTAAAAATGATTCGGAAATAAAGCGATTATTATTAAATTTAGATAAAAATATGGATTTAATAATCAAAAAAGATCAATACTTAAAACAATATATTAATAATTATTATAATGAAAATAATATTACTGATTTATTTAACCAATATTATCAATTAATATTAAAAAAAATTGATTCTATTAAAGAATGTCTTACTAATCTCGGACAATATATTGATAATGATTATTATAATAAGACTTATGATTTACTATATCCTATTTTTAACATAACTAATTATGATCAATTACTATATATATCTAGTATTAAATTACAAAATTTACCTAGAGGTTCATCTGATGAGGCAAAATTATTAAAAAGTCAACTAACTAAACTAATAGAAGATTTAGTATTATATACCAGTTTATCTAAAGAAGAGTATATTATAGAAGTTTTAGAAACTAAAAATCATGCCGAAGTTATTGTTGATATTTTAATTAATTTAAATAAGCAAATTATGAATTATAAAAAAGAACATAATTGCTTTGAATTTAATGATATCAGCCGATTAGCCATTTCTTTATTAGAAAATAATAACGATATTTTAGATAATTTAAAATATCACTTTAAAGAAATTATGATAGATGAGTATCAGGACACTAATGATGTGCAAGAAGTATTTATATCAATGATCGAAAACGATAATGTTTATATGGTTGGAGATATTAAGCAATCTATATATAGATTTAGAAATGCTAATCCAAGTATTTTTAAAAATAAATATGACTTATATAAAAATAATATCAATGGTCAAAAAATAGATTTAAATAGAAATTTTAGGTCCAGGTTTGAAGTTGTTAATATTATTAATCAGGTATTTAATAATATTATGGATGATCAAATAGGCAATGCTGACTATTCTTTAGAGCATCAAATGGTTTTTGGAAATAAGAACTATAATCTTAATAGTCCAAGTAATTACGATGCGATAATATGGAATTATAATTCTACCGAAAAAGACTCGAAAGATGAAATAGAAGCATTTATGATTGCTCAAGATATACAAAATAAAGTTAAAAATAAATATCAAGTTTTAGATAAAAAAAATTTAAGGGATTGTAAATACTCAGATTTTTGTATTTTGATGGACCGCACTACAGCGTTTGATACATATAAAAAAGCCTTTGATTATATGCAGATACCTCTTAATATATATAAAGATGATAATATTTTGCTAAATGATGAGACTATGTTAATCAAAAACATCTTAACATTTATTTTAAAGATTAAAAAACAAGATTTTGATGCTATTTTTAAATTTTGTTATACTAGTATAGCAAGAAGTTATTTATTTGAAGAAACTGATGAGAATATATTTCTAAATGTAACTAAAGAAAAAATATTTCATACTGAAATATATAAAATAAGTTTATTAATTTCTAAAGATATTGATTATATTAGTAATAAAGATCTAATAGAAAAAATTATTTTTGATTTTGATTTTTATAAAAAGATAATAAAAGTTGGAAATATTGATGAACGAAACATTGTTCTAAACAATATATTAGAAAAAGCTATAGATTTAAATAAAGTTGGAGTCGGTATATACGGTCTAGAAGATTATTTAAATACTTTAATTGAAAGTAATAGTGAAATAAAAATTTCTAATATTTTAAGTGATAAAGATGCTGTTGTGATAACAAACATTCATAAATCTAAGGGTTTGGAGTACCATATATGTTATTTTTCTGGATTGTATAAAAGATTTAATTTAAGAGATTCATTTGAAAAAATAATATTTAGTAAAGAATATGGCATTATATTACCAAATAATAAAAATGGTATTAAAAATACTTTTATTTATTCATTATATAAAGATAATTACATTGAAGAAGAAATTTCCGAAAAAATAAGATTGTTTTATGTATCACTAACTAGATGTAAAGAAAAAATGATTATATTAGCATCATTTAATGAAAAAAAATTAAATTATTCTAATAATTTAATCGTTGATTATTTAACAAGATATTCTTATAGATCTTTTTTAGATATACTATCTTCAATATATATTAAAATCGATAAATATATATCTAATATTGATTATGAAGCTATTCCTAAAAATTATTTATCAAAAAAAGATATTAAATTAAATTTAATTGAAAATCATGAGAAAATTTTAGTTAATGAGATAGATATTTCAGTAGAAAAATTAACTAAAAAAAGATTCTCAAAATCAGACATAGATCTAATAACTACCGAAGAAAAACATAATATTGATATAGGTAACAAGATACATTATATTTTAGAACATATTGATTTTAATAAACCTAATTTGAATAATTTATCTGACTTAGAAAAAGAAATTATTACATCATTTTTAAACCAGCCAATAATGAAAAATATTAGCCAATCTACAATAGTAAGAGAATATCAATTTAATGAAATAAGAGAAGAAAATTATTTCTCTGGTATTATTGATTTGATGTTAGTTTATGACACTCATATTGATATTATCGACTATAAATTAAAGTATACTGATAATGATAATTATATTAAACAATTAAATGGTTATAAAGATTATATTCAAAGAAAAACTAATAAAAATGTAAATATATACTTATATTCATTATTAGACCAAAAACTAGTTGAAATTAACTAGTTTTTTTAAATTTGTCATTTGACATATATATTAATATATTATAGTTTTATTTATGGTGATTAAATGAATTATGATCAAGACCAATTAACAGCGATAAAATCATTAGATAATACATTAGTAATAGCTGGAGCTGGTTCTGGTAAAACCACAACTATTGTAGGTAAGGTGGATTATTTAATAGAAAATAATTTATATAAAGAAAATGAAATATTAATTATTTCTTTTACTAATGAAACTGTTAATTCATTAAAAAAGAAAATTAAGCACAACATTAGTGTTAAAACCTTTCATAAACTAGCTCTATATATAATAAATCAAAATAATATGAAGATTTCAATTAGTAATGAGAAATATTTAAATTATATTATTGATGAGTATTTAAATTCTTATGCTATCTATAATAAAAAAACTAATATACTATATAAACGAGTATTAAGTAATAAAACTATATATCAATTAAAGAAACTAATATCTACATTTATAAATATATATAAATGTAATTATAACGATATTAATAAATTATTTGAGTTATATAATAAAAGTTTATTTCTAAATAAAATCTATTATAAACTCATATTAGATATTTATTTAATATATCAAAGAGAATTAGAAAGTACTGAATCTCTTGATTTAAACGATATAATTATTAAAGCTAGTCAATTAATAAAAAATAATCATAGAAAAACTTTGTATAAATACATTATCGTAGATGAATTTCAAGATTCATCAGAAATAAGGTTTAATTTAATTATGAATATAATAAAGAAAAATTCAGGTAAAATTTTTGTTGTCGGAGATGATTATCAATCTATATATAGGTTTAGTGGTTGTAACCTTTCTTTATTTTTAAACTTTACCAAATATTTACCAGAAACAAAAATAATATATTTAAATAATAATTATAGAAACAGCCAAGAATTAATAAATATTGCAAATAAATTTATTTTGAAAAATACAAATCAATTTAAAAAAAATACAATTTGTCATAAATCTATAGATAGGCCGATTAAAATTGTTTTTTATGTTGATAAAAGTAAAGTTTTTAACAAAATAAAAGATATATCTAAAGATAAAACTCTTATCTTAGGTAGGAATAACTCAGATAAAGAAAAGTTTAAGATAATAGATGATGATAATTATCGTTTTTTAACTATTCATAAGTCTAAAGGTCTAGAAGAAAATAATATTGTTTTAATTAATTTAGAAAATTCTAATACTGGATTTCCTTCGAAGATAAAAAATGATCGGATTATTTCTAATATCTTAACTACTGATTATATTATTTATGAAGAAGAAAGAAGATTATTTTATGTAGCTTTAACAAGAGCTAAAAATTATGTATATTTATTAGTACCTAAATATAATTATTCTGTATTTATTAGAGAACTTTTAAAGGATTATAAAAATCTGTTAGATATTATTCACATAGATTAAAACTAATCTCAGTTATTGGAAATCCTTTAACTTTTGATTCAATTACATATTCTTCCATTCCTCTTAATTCTTGAAGTTTTAAATAGTTTATTAACGCCTGTTCTAAAGTTTCGTTTTTTAAATGGTAACATCTATTATAAGAACAAAAATAATTTACTTCTCCTTGATAATATTTGTTTTTAATATATTTTTTTAAATCTAATGAGTTTAAACTATCTGGATTATCTATAACATTACCGCAATTTTCTATATATGCATAACTTTTAAAACTGATTTGAATTGTTATCAATAATACTAATACAAAAACTAAATATAAATACTTCTTCATACAATACACCTATTATTAGTATGAGCAATTATATTTAATTCAATCAAAAAAGATTTTAAAAATCTTTTTTTGATAATGGGATATTAATTGTTTGACCAGTTTCTAATCTATTATTAATTAAATTGTTTTCTAACTTAAGACTTTGTACTGTTGTTTTAAAGTGTTTAGATATTGTCCATAATGTTTCACCAGGAGTTACTATATATTGTAATGTTTTTGAATTATATCTGTCTCCCCTTATTACATCTTTTACAAGTATAGTATGACCAATAGTGAGATTATTACTAGTTAAGTTATTTAATCTTCTTAGTTCATCTACAGTTGTATTATAGTGTTTTGCAATAGACCATAATGTATCACCTGCTTGGACAACATGTACGGTTTCATTTACTAATGAATTGTCCGAAATATCATTTTTTTTACTAATTATTAAATTTTGGCCAATAGATAATGTATTTGTAGTTAAATTGTTTAATCTTCTTATGGAATCTACTGTAACTCCAAATTGATTTGCTATTGACCATAGAGTGTCGCCTCTTCTTACTACATATATCGTTTCTATTTGAGGTAATGGTTCTAGGTCTGTTCCAGAGATTAATAATCTTTGACCGATTGATAAACTATCATTTGTTAAGTTATTTAACGTTCTTAATGCTGGAACTGTTGTACCAAATCTATTTGCTATTGACCATAGAGTATCACCTCTTTTTACTACATATATTGTTTCTGTTGGCGGTAGTGGTTCTAAGTCTGCTCCAGATATTAATAATCTTTGACCGATTGATAAACTATCACTTGTTAAGTTATTTAACGCTCTTAATACTGGAACTGTTGTACCAAATCTATTTGCTATTGACCATAGAGTATCACCTCTTTGTACTACATATATTGTTTCAGAGGGCTGATCTGGTTCTTGGCTTGTTATAATTAACTGCTGACCTACTGATAAATTATTACTAATTAAGTTATTTAGTTTTTTTAATTGATCTACTGTCATATTATATCTTTGAGCAATTGACCATAATGTGTCACCAGGTCTAACAGTGTATGAATCAGTAGCATCATCAGGCAGAGTGTAAAGATAATCCATATATTCTGCGACTGCTTTAACTACTGCCTCAGCATATCTCTCCCAGTTATTTTGTAATTTTATTATATCGTTAGGATTATCTAAAAAACCATACTCGATAATAAGTGTTTGAAGTCTATCTGTATCACGCATAATGTAATAATAATCTCTACTTGGATCATTTGGTAAAGTTTTTTGATAATATGTTCTGGTTTTTTGACCAGCATTTCCTATTTCTGTTAATATATTACGAGCTAGTTCTGGATTACTTCTTAATGGATATATTACTTCTGCTCCTTCTCCGCC
>CAYTQE010000027.1:0-10886 GCA_964439985.1 uncultured Muribaculaceae bacterium
ACAACTATTATTGAAGAGAACGATGTATATTTAAAACATTTTTATGATTCATTAACTATTTTAAAAGTAATAGATTTAAATATAATAAATAATCTTCTTGATATAGGAACTGGAGCTGGTTTTCCAGGTGTAGTTCTTAAAATTTTCTATCCTAATATAAATTTAACATTATTAGATTCAAATAATAAAAAAACTAAATTTTTAAATGAATTAACAAAAAAATTAGAATTAAAAAATGTTGAAATAATAAATGATCGTAGTGAAAATTATATAAAATTTAAAAGAGAACAATATGATTTAGTTACATCTAGAGCAGTAGCTGATTTAAAAATATTATCTGAGTTATCTATACCTTTTGTTCAAAAAGGTGGTTATTTTATTCCTTTAAAAGGAGATTCTACTACTGAAATTGAAGAATCAGAGTACGCGATTAAAGTTTTAGGAGGAGAAATAATAACAACAGAAAAATTTTTATTACCAGAAGAAAAAAGCAAAAGAACAATAATTAAAATATTAAAAAAAGAACAATCTCCAATATATTATCCACGCCCTTATGATAAAATCCTAAAAAAGCCATTGAAAATAATTCAAAAATAAAGTATTATAGAAGTAGAATAAAAAGGGGCTTAAGTTTATGGACAGTAGTCAAACAATCCAAATGATAAATATAGATAATATTATTCCTAATCGTTTTCAACCACGATTGTCTTTTGATGACAAAGGGTTAAATGAATTGGCATCATCAATAAAAGAACATGGAATTATTCAGCCGATTGTATTAAGGAAAATAGGCGATAAATATGAAATTATTGCTGGTGAGAGAAGATATAAAGCTGCAACAATTGCAGGTTTAACAACAATACCTGCTATAGTTTCAAATATGGATGATAACCAAAGTGCTGAGGTAGCTTTAGTAGAAAACATTCAAAGACGTAATTTAACATCTATTGAAGAAGCTAAATCTTATAAAAAAATATTAGATAAAGGATATCTAAACCAAGAAGATTTAGCTAAAAAAATGGGAGTTTCACAATCTACGCTATCAAATAAACTAAGACTACTGAATTTATCTATACCGGTCCAAGAGGCGCTATTAAATGAAAAAATAAGTGAAAGACATGCTCGTAGTTTATTACAGATAAGCGACATTTTAGCTCAAGAAAACATGTTAAAAAGAGTTATAAATGACAGACTAACAGTAAGACAACTTGATACAGCAATTAAAGAGATGCAATCTTTTGATGACAATGCAATTATAGAAGAAAGTATTTATAATAATCCAGATAGTTTTCAAAATTTAGTTAAAACAGAAATAGAGCTTGAAAATAGTACTGATAACCAATTTAATTTTGAACAAATAGAAAAAGAAGAACCACAAATAGAAGAAAAAAATAACATAGAAACACTAGATGTGTTAAGTGAAGAAGAAACAATATCAGATACCAAAACCATTAATAAAGGGAATAGACTATTAAGCATCTTTGATAAACCAGCATATCCCTCATTAGAAGATGAAAAAGTAAATTTATCATTTGAACTAAGTAGTGATAATATATTTGATAATGATCTGTTAGAAGAAAAAACTAACTTAGAAACTTCTGAACCAAAACCTTTAATAGAAGAACCTCAAACAATAATAAAAGAACCAATAATTGCTCAATCTAGAATAATTGAAAAAGATTTAGATTCAGTAATAAATTCATATAAAGAATTAGAATCAGAAATTAAAGAAGGCGGTTTTAAGATAATAACTGAAGAATTTGATTTTGAAGATTTATATCAAATAATAATAAAAATTGATAAACAAGCAGATTAGCTTGTTTTAATTTTCTGAAAAAATAGGTTCCGAACCTTTCTTAAAATAAAATAGGGTACTTTTATTACTCCTTGGATCATATTCTCCAGTGATAGAATGAAGTGGTAATGCTACAATATCTTCTGACATTTCATACCAAACACTTTCAATATCTTTTAAATTATATTCTACCGTATCATACCAAATTTCTTTTATTCTTTGTGAATAAACATTATTAACTTTTTCGTTTAAATCATTTCCACACCAAACTAACATTAAAATATCGGGATTATAACCAACTATCCAATAATCAAAATCAGTTGTGCCGCTTTTTAAAGCAAATTTTCTAGAAACTTTAGAGCCAAGAGATAATACTGTAGGGGTTGCATAATCCATAAAATGAGGATCATATGTACCTGTAAGCATTTCATTTATTATAAATGTATAATTTTTATCCAAAACTTGTTCTTCTTTAGATTTATGATTATAAATAATTTTACCATTATTATCTTCTATTTTATTAATAAAATAGAGTTCATTATATATTCCATAATTTGCAAGAGTATTATATGCGGTAGCAAAATCCAACATATTAAAATCTGCAGCCCCAAGAGCTAGAGATGGATTAGTTTCAAGTCTTTCTCTCAAACCTGCTAATTTTAATGAATCAATTAAGACCTTTTCACCTAAAAATAAATGAGTTTTTACTGCATATACATTATCTGAATAAGATAAAGCAGTAGCCATAGTAATATTTTTATTACCATATATATTTGCATAGTTTGTTGGTGAATATTTTTGATTATCTGCAAAAACAAAATTAGTAAGTTCACTTCTAAATGTCGAAACTGATGTCATGTTGTTTTCAAGAGCGCCATAATATAAAAATGGTTTTATAATAGAGCCAACTTGTCTTTTAGCTTGAGTAGCCCTATTATATTGACTTTTAGCATAATCAACTCCTCCAGTTAATGCTAAGACCCCACCTGTAGAAGGTTCAACTACAATACTAGCTGTTTGCACTTTTTCATCAGTTATATTTTTAATAATTGATTCTTCCATTTTCGTTTGTGTTTCGATATCTAAATTAGTATATATTTTTAATCCACCTGATTTAATTAAAGATTTTGGGATAGAATTAATACTATTTAACTCACTTAAAACCGCATCGTTATAATACATAAGTGTTTGTAGATTATTAGTTTCTTTTTTTCCATAAACTGATATTTTTTCTTTGAATAAATTATTATACTCATTTTCGGTTATATATTCATTTTTTACCATACTATAAGCTACAGTTTTGGCTCTTTTAACACTTAAATCATAATCATTAATAGGATTATAGTTTTCAGGACTTCTTGGTATACCAACTAAAATAATAGCTTCTTCCATGGTTAAATCTTTACTTTTTTTATTAAAATAAAATTGACTAGCGTTTTCAATTCCAAAATTACCTTTACCAAAATTAATAGTATTTAAATATCCTTCTAAAATTTCATCTTTATTATAATGAACTTCTAAATTCATTGTTAAAAAAGCCTCTTCTATTTTTCTTTCCCATGTTTGATCAAAATCTAAATAAAGATTTTTTACATATTGCATAGATATAGTAGAAGCTCCTGCTGTAATTTTATTTTCTTTAAAATTATCAAATAAAGTTTTGGCAATTCTTAAATAATCAAAACCATGATGTTTATAAAAGTTTTTATCCTCGATACTAACAATTGCCTTTTGAACATAATCAGAAATATCATCTAATTTAGCCCATTCATTTGTTCCACTCCCTTGAAAGACAATCATATTATTTTTATCATAAATATTAATAGCGTTAGCTGTATTTAAAGTTATTTTAGGTGATAAATATGCATACAAATACAATCCAACAATAATTACTAAGATGGAAATAAATAAAAAAACACTTGATTTTAATAAATAATTGATTGATTTCATAATTCACCAGTATTATTATGGAATATTATTATAACTTTATGCTAAAATACATTTAGTGATTTATATGTATGAAATAATTTTTTTAAAAAATAATAATAAAATAGAAATCAATGCAGATAGTGTTAGATTTCTAGAAGATCAACTAACAATAATAAGAGAAACAGATGAAAATTTAATAGTATTGGATTTCTTGAATAAAAAGTGTTTGTTTACATTAAAAAAAGAAGATATTACTATTGAAATAAAAGTCCTTAATATGGAGTATAAAAAAGTAAATAACATAATAGATTTATCTTATATATTAGAAACAGAACCAGATATTAATAATCAAATATTTATTAAATATTTAGGTGCATAATATTATTGTTGACAATATACTATATTATGATAAAATTATACTGTTTAAAAACAGAAAACAAAATAATTTAAAATAAATAAAGAAAAGAGATGGATTTATGAAAGTAAAACTAACCCAAGAAGAAATAGATACTATGTCTTATGATGATGTAGCATTTTTAATATTAAAAGCTTATGCTAAAAAGATGAAAACCCCAGATTTGTTTAAAAAGGTAATTAAAGCAATGTCACTTCCAGAAGATGAATTTTCTAAAGGAATAGGTGATTTTTTCGAACTATTATTAACTGATAAAAGATTTATAATGTTAGAAAATGGTTTCTGGGATTTAAAAATAAACCATAGTACAAAAATTGTGATAGATGATGAAGATGAAGATGACGAAGATCTAGAATTAATTGATGATGACGAAGATGAAGAATTAGAAGATTCTGAAGAAGAAGTTAATTATGATGATGATTCAGTAGAAGATGATGACGAAGATGAATTAGAAGATTTAGTTATTATTGATTCAACTGATGAAACTGAAGAAATGCATTAACTTTTCTAATTTAAATTTTTATAAATTAGAAAGAGGAAAAAATGATAGATAGATTAGAAATCATAAAACAAAGATATGATGAAATAAATGAAGAATTACTAAATCCTGAAATATTAAAAGATTATTCAAAACAACAAAAGTTAAATAAAGAAAAAGCAAAATTTGAAGATCTTGTTTTAAAATATACAGAGTATATTAATATTACTAAAGAATTAGAAGAGTTAAATGAATTATTAGCAGATCCTGAAATGAAAGAAATTGCTTTAAATGAACAAAATATTTTAAATAATAAATTAAGAGATATAACAAATGAATTAGAAATATTATTGATTCCAAAAGATGAAAATGATGGAAAAGACATTATTATGGAAATTCGTGGAGCAGCAGGTGGGGATGAAGCAAATATATTTGCTGGAGATTTATTTAGAATGTATTCTAAATATACTGAAAAATATAACTGGAAAATAGAAGTTATTAATGCAATTGAAGGAACATCTGGAGGTTTTACCCAAATAGAATTTTCAATATCTGGTAATAATGTATATTCTAAATTAAAATTTGAAAGTGGTGCTCATCGGGTTCAAAGAGTACCAGAAACAGAAACTCAAGGAAGAGTTCACACATCAACTGCAACTGTTGTTGTATTACCAGAAGTAGAAGATGTTGATGTTGAAGTCAAACCAGAAGACTTAAGAATCGATGTCTATAGAAGTAGTGGTAAAGGTGGGCAAGGAGTTAATACAACTGATTCAGCAGTAAGAATAACTCATATACCAACAGGTATTGTAGTGACTTGTCAAAATGAAAGAAGTCAAATAAAAAATAAAGCTAGAGCGATGGTAGTGTTAAAATCAAAACTTTATGATTTAGCAATTCAATCTCAAGAACAAGCAAATGCAGCAGACCGCAAAAATAAAATAGGTACTGGTGATAGATCAGAAAAAATAAGGACTTATAATTATCCTCAAAATCGAGTTACAGACCATAGAATAAATTATAGTACTATGGAACTAGATAGAGTAGTAGATGGCAACTTAGATAATATAATTGAGGCTTTAATTACTGAAGATCAAAGAAGAAAAATGGCTAGTTCATGATAGATAAACCTAATAATATTACCGAACAAGATTGGAAACTTCTTCAAAGAAAATACTCTAAAATTGATTCAATTATAAAAAAAATAGATAATGGATATCCAGTTCAATATTTAATTGGTGATGTTGATTTTTATGGTCATCAAATTTTAGTAAATAAAAATGTACTAATACCAAGATTTGAAACTGAAACATTAATAGAAAAAACAAATATATATATTGATAAATTAAAATTAAAAAAACTTTCTATATTAGAAATAGGTACTGGCTCAGGATGCATTAGTATAGTTTTGAAGTCACTATATCCTAATTCTGAGATTACAGCAACAGACATTAGTCGTAAAGCTTTATCAGTAGCTAAAAAGAATGCTAAATTGAATAAAGTGAAAATAAATTTTATTAATAAAAATTTATTTAAATTTAATTTAATCAATAAATATGATGTTTTAATCAGTAATCCACCTTATTTAATAAAAGGTGAAAACATAGATTATAAAACAAAATATGAACCAAAAATAGCATTATATTCTGATAATACAGGATTAAATTTTTATAATAAAATATTAGAAATAGGTACTAATGTTCTAAATAAAAAGCATTTGATTGCTTTAGAAATAGATGAAGATCGTAGTTTAGAAATAAAACAATTAGCAAATAAATATTTTCCAAATGATAAAGTTAAAATAGAAAAAGATTTAAATAATAAAAAAAGATATATTTTTATATATAGTGAATAAAATTTTAAAACACTTCCCATTATTAAATAGAAAGGAAGTGTTTTTTATAAAAAAGATACTTATTCTGACCACACTATCAATTATATTTTCTGTATATTATAAAGCAGAATCAAAAGATATCATAATTATACCTGATAATTCATTACGATTTCGAGTAATTGCTAACAGCAATTCTTTTAATGATTACATGATTAAACAAAATATTAAATCTGCATTAGAAGAAGAGTTAATAAAATTATTAATATCAGCTAAATCAGTGGAAGAAACAAAAAATATAATAAATCAAAACATGGAAAAAATTAATCAAATCATAAAAGATAATTTAACCGATGAAAACTTAGATTTTAAAATTAATTTAGGAAAAAATCATTTTCCTAAAAAAACATTTAAAGGAATAATATATCCAGAAGGAGATTATGATTCACTCGTTATTACTTTAGGTAAAGGGAAAGGTGAAAATTGGTGGTGTGTTTTATTTCCACCATTATGTTTATTAGAGAACAATAATACAACAGATGTTGAATATAAATTATATGTATCAAGAATAATAGACTATTTTAAATAATATACTTAATTGGAGGAAGTTGTGTTAAGTATATTTTTAATTGGACTTGCATTAAGTATGGATGCTTTTTCACTATCACTAGGATTGGGAATGCTAAAATTAAATAAAAATCAAAAATTAAATATGGCGTTTTCAGTAGGATTATTTCATTTTATAATGCCGATTGTTGGTATATATATAAGTAATAATTTATCGACAATATTTGAAGTAAATCTGTATTTATTAAATATATTTATATTTATATATGCAGGAATATTAATGATTTTTGATAAAAATTCAAAAGACAAAGCAATAGAATACAGCATTATCAATATG
Source organism: uncultured Muribaculaceae bacterium (assembly GCA_964439985.1). GTDB lineage: Bacteria > Bacillota_I > Bacilli_A > RF39 > UBA660 > DUUS01. Next base: position 7,353 of record CAYTQE010000027.1, read on the forward strand.
CTGTTATTATCAATTAGTGTAAGTATTGATAGTTTTTCAGTAGGTTTAGGACTCAAAGTATATGCAATAAATTATATAGTCCCATCTACAATATTTTTCTTCTGTAGTTTTATTATTACTTATCTAGGTTTAATAACTGGAGAATATTCTATAAAACATTTAAAAGAAAAAGCTCCAATATTAGGTGGAATGATATTTTTTATTTTAGCTATTGTAAATATAATTAAACAATTTACATAATTGTTTGACAATTATCCAAATAAAATATATATTAAACTTATGAACCCAAAAAAAGGATGTGAATTATGAAAAAGTTAATAATAGAAGGCAAACACCATTTAAATGGAACCATTAAGATTGGTGGAGCTAAAAATAGTGTAGTAGCTCTAATTCCAGCTGCTATGCTTACTAATGGTAAAAGTGTTATATATAATGTACCAGATATAAGTGATGTTCATATGCTAATAGAAATGATAAAAATATTAGGTGCTAAGGTAACGTATGAAAATGAAACTATAACTATAGATAATCGTAATAGTATAAATCATGAAATTTCAGAAAATTACTCAACTAAATTAAGAGCATCATATTATTTTATGGGGGTATTACTATCAAAATATAAACATTCAAAAATATCCTATCCAGGAGGTTGTTCAATAGGTTCAAGACCTATTGACTTACATATTACTGGATTTCAAAAATTAGGAGCAAGTGTTGCAATAACTGATAATAAATATTCAATTAAAGCAAAAGAACTTGAAGGTAGTGATATATTTTTAGATATAGCAAGTGTTGGAGCCACTTTAAATATAATGTTTGCAGCTGTTAAAGCAAAAGGCATAACTCATATTTATAATGCAGCAAAAGAACCAGAAATAGTAAATGTTGCCTCATTTTTAAATACAATGGGTGCAAAAGTTTATGGAGCTGGAACTAGCGAAATTACAATAGAAGGCGTTAATGAATTAGGAGATGGAATAGTTGAAGTAATACCAGATCGAATAGAGGCTGGGACTTATTTAATAATAGGTGCATTACTTGGAAAAAATTTAATAATTGATGGCATAATAAAAGAACATTTAGGTTCAGTTATTACAAAACTAAAGGAAATAGGCTGCGATTTAAAAATAGATGGTAATAAGGTAGTTATAAATAAAGTAAAAAAACTTAAACCAGTTAATGTGAAAACTTTAGTTTACCCAGGTTTTCCTACAGATTTAGGTCAACCTATGAGTACACTTTTAACTCAATGTAATGGTGAATCTTTATTTGAAGAAACAATATATGAAAATAGAATGAGACATATCAAACATTTAAATGCGATGGGCGGTAATATTAAACTATTTGATCGAAGCGCATTAATAACAGGTCCAACCCATTTAACAGGTAGAACAGTCGTAGCAACTGATTTAAGAGCAGGAGCGTCTATGTTAGTTGCTGGAATGATAGCAGAAGGAACTACAACTATAACTAATATAGAACATATTTTAAGAGGTTATGAAAAAATAGTTGAAAAACTATCTACAGTTGGTGCAAAAATAAAAATAATTGATACGTAATTAATGATTGAAAACAAAGAGTATTATGATATAATAAGTCAGTACGAATTACTATAACTGATAATTAGTTATGGCGGAAGGAGAATATTAATGAAAAAAGGAATTCATCCAGTAATGCAAAAAAGCATTATTACTTGTGCTTGTGGCGAAACATTTGAAACTTTATCAAATAAAGAATCACATAATGTTGAAGTTTGTAATGAATGTCATCCATTTTATAATAAAAAATCAGGTGGACACAAGAAAACTGGTGCAGTAGAAAAATTTAATCGTAGATATAACCTTGAAGAAGAAAAATAAAACTAGAAATTCTAGTTTTTTAAATTTATAAAATTTGAAATTATTATGATAAAATGCTAAGATATAGAAGGTGATAAAGTGAAAGTTGCAATTGGAACTGATCATAATGGATCAGATATAAAAAACCATATAATTAAATATTTAGAAAATAAAAATATTGAAGTATTAAATATTGGAGAATTTAATAATCAGTTAGATGATTATCCAGATTTTGCCTTTGTTGTATCTAATAAAATAATAGAAAATAAAGCAGATTTAGGTATATTAATATGTGGAACTGGAATAGGAATGTGTATAGCGGCTAATAAAGTAAAGGGAATCAGATGTGCTCATGTATCAAATGTAAATGAAGCAGCTCTAGCTAAAGAACATAATAATGCTAACATAATCGCTTTTAGTGGTAAACAAAACTTAAATGAATGTATCAGAATAATCGATGTATTTATAAATAGTGAATTTAGTAATGAAGAAAGACATATTAGAAGAATAAATAAAATTACTAAATTTGAACAAGGCGAATATAATGTATAAAACTGGAATATATATAATATCAGTTTTATTAAGTGTATATGCTATATCTGGAATCAATTTTAATAACTTTTTTAAAAAGAACCATCAAATAGAAGCTAAAGTCTTCCTACTAATATTAGTTTTTGCTTTAGGTTATTTATTAGCTAGTTTTATAATTAATTTCTTAGAATATAGTAGATTTTATTAAGGAGGATAATAATTAAAAAATTAATTTTAATTATAATATTTATTTTACCAATTAGTATTTGTAGTTTTATATTAAAAAATAAAACTACTTTTTTTTATCATGAAAAACAAAATGGAATTTATATTGAACTAACTGATAAAAATATAATACTAAATTTAGAAGATTATGTTATAGGTGTAGTAGCTGGTGAAATGCCTGCACAATTTGAAGAGGAAGCTTTAAAAGCTCAAGCAATTGCTGTTAGAAGTTATGTTTTAAGCAAAAATAATAATTTAGATGAAAATATTAAAATAACATCAACTATAAATGACCAAGTATATATATCTAAAGATGAAATGGTAGCTAAATGGGGAATTAATTATAATCAGTATTATGAAAAAATTAAAAAACAAGTAATAGATACAAAACAATTAGTACTTAAAAAAAACAATAAGATAGTTAAAAGTTATTATTTTTCAATGAGTAATGGCTATACACAAGATTCTCAAAAAGTATTTGGTGATGATTCACTTAAAAGTGTTGAGTCAAAATGGGAAAATGATAGTCTATCTAATTTCATAGTATCAATAGAATATTCTCAAGAAAAAATAACTAAATTATTAAATCTATCGGAAGAAAATATATCAATCACTAATATAAATAGAAGTAATACAAATCATGTGGATAACTTAAAAGTTAATAACATATTATTTACTGGAATAGAATTTCGAAAATTATTAAAATTAAGGTCTACAGATTTTACAATAACAAATCAAAATGACAAATATATTATTACTACTAAAGGATATGGTCATGGAGTAGGAATGAGTCAATATGGCGCTAATCAAATGGCTAAATTAGGATATAAATACCAAGAAATATTAAAACATTATTATAAAGATACAGAAATTACAAATATATAGTATAAATTAAAAATAATTACTCACACTTTTATTAGGAAGGTGTTTAAATGAAGCC
>CAYTQE010000028.1:0-10880 GCA_964439985.1 uncultured Muribaculaceae bacterium
TTCTAAAAAATTAATATTTATTGTAATTAATTTTTGTTTTGTTTTTAATTTTTCTAAAATTATTTTGAAATTATTATTAACAATTTCATCAATTTGATCATCGGTAAGATTTAAATCTTTTAAATAATTATTCATTTTAGCCACCTTCTTAATAGATTCAATATTATCTTTAGGATCTTTATTAAAATCTACTAATTTAGTTATTGGTATTAGCATACTGGATATGGGATACTTTTTTAAAATGTCTTTCCCATCTACTTCTAAAAGTTGAGCTTGTTCATCAAAATCACTAAATAAAGGGGAAGTTAATTTATAAATACTTTCATCTTTAGGACTCTTTCCTTTCGAATAAATAGTTAGTAGATTATCTTGTAATATTAAATTATCACTTCCAAAAATAGTATCTAACATTAAAGAAAAATCTTTATCATTATTATTTTTGCCAAGACCTTTTAGAATATTAAATGTTTCTTCTAAGTTTTCTACATCTTCGATATTTATTAATTCATTATAAAAAGGACTAATATCACTTAATGGAATATTATATTTTTTTAGTATCGTTGTAATTTGAATAAATTTATTACTAGACATATTATTAATTAGTTTAGTAATTTGACTATCAGTTAAATTCATTTCTTCGATTCCAATATATTCATTTATTCTATAATCTAAAATTGGAGTAGAAATTTGCTTATCTTTTTCTGAACTTTTTTTATCAATAATTTGTTCTTTGTTTAGCTCGGATTCTTTTTCAATTATTAAATTATCTTTTATTTCTTCTATCTGAGGTGTTTCTTCTTTATTTATTTCGGGCTTAGACTCAATAGCTTTATCTAATTTCTTTGTTTCTTCTTTTTTTAATTTAGGTTCTTCTTTTATTTCGACTTTATTTATTTCAATTTCTTTATTTAATTCAGATACTTTTTCTATTAAATTTGTATTATAAATTATTATCTCATTATTAAGCTTTTCTAGAGCTTTTTCAAAATTTATAATGGTATTATCATAATTAGTCTTTAAAGCTGGCAAAAGCTCTTTAATAGATTTATTCTGGGAAATTAATATATTCATTTTTTCTTTAGCTAAAGCCAATCCCTTTTTAGCTTTTTCTATCTTGTTATTTATAGCTGTAGTTATATCTTCCTTTTTTTGTAAAGAATCACTTTTCATTTGATTAATTTGATTTGCGTCTAATAAACTATAGTTATAATTTGAACTTTCAATTCCATTTATATATTCACCAAACTTTTTATAATTTTGGTTAAATATATCTAATTCTTCCACATATTTTTTTATTGCTATTTCAATATCGATAATTTTTTGATTTAAAACTTCAATTTGATTATCATTTTGTTTTATTTTCATTTTACTATTATTAATTAAATTTAAATATTCGTTTTTTACCACATCTAAATTACTAATTATATCATTTATTACTTTCATTATGATATCACCTATCTTAAAATAATTATAACAAAGGAATTAATTCTTGTAAAGAAGAGCATTATTATTAACCATAAAAAAACAGAGTAATTACTCTGCTTAATTATTTATTTATGATGCATCAGTGCTAAATTGAACATTAAATGTAACACTGCCACCTGATGCATGGTTTTCACAGTCAACATCTTGACCTTCTAACCACATATAGAATCTAACTTTTGTAATCCCAGCTGTTAAACTAAACACTTGTTGACTAGTAGCAAAAGATTCTATTGTTGTATAATTAGGGGTTATTGCGGTTACATAACTTGTAGTTCCTACTGCTAAACCAAGTTCTAAATCATCAGCTTCTAAAATTTCAGTTGCCACTCCAGAATATGCTAATGCACTTCCTCCTGTTGTGGTAGTAGTTATTCCATATGTATCATAAGCATTTGATACAGCTTGAGCAGTATGAACATCATAATTAGGTTCCCACAAATATACAGGTGCGGTAACCCCTGCATTTAAATCTTGAATAGCTTCTATAGTACTACCTATCGTAGTATTACCTAAAATAACAAATGCTACTCTTGCGGCATTTTTTATACCGGTATTAATTGCATCTGATGTAGTAATTTGTGAATTCGGTGTTAAATAAAGGTTAGTATTGGCATCTGACTTAATGAATAAATCAAAAGCAACGAAATTACCATTTTCTCCTCGCACTTCAGTATCTTGAACAGTTGATAATATATAATCACCACCAAGATTAGATGTTACTGTTCCCAAGTACATTTCCATTTTTCCGGTTGAATCAACAGTTTTTACTGTAGAAACTGGTTTTAATACCGTTGGTATCTGATTAACATTTTCATCATAAACTAAATTAATACCTTCATTTTCTGCAGCTATTAAATCGCTAATTCCAATAACTGCACGCCAGTTGGTACCATCTGCTGATACTTGAATACCTCCTTCTGCTGCTACATTAACTTGAATTGGTGATACTGTAACTAGTTTATTAGCTGTAAACCATGCATAAGTTGATGATGACAATAATACAATAGTAAATAGCATCATTAATAAAAGTGTTATAATTCTTCTTTTATTGCTCTTTTTATTCTTGATATTCATATTTATTGCTCCTATCTAAATCTAATCTTATCAAAAATATTTTTGTTTTTCAACAAAATTCGACTATTTTTTGGAAAAAATGACAATTATTATTAATTAATAGTTTGTTTAGAATTTATGATTATAAATATACTTTCAATAATGTCTTGATATTTATAATTATTATAAATTTCATCAAAATAAATTACTAAAGTATATTCATTTATTTCATTATATAAATGACTAAAATATTGTTTTGGTGTAGTTATATTGCGAAAATAAGTATCATATTCATCTTGATTTAATGTATCTTGAACAATAATATTTTGAGCATTTTGTCCTTGATAATCTTCATTTAAATACAACTCATATTCTAATTCTAAATTAGTAGTGGTTTGGATAGATAAATCATACTCTAAAGATACTTCAGCCCTTTTGCCCTCTTTATTATTAGCGACACTAAAACTATATATATAGGGTTCTTGTCTTGGAACCATATTTGGAATCCTGATATCTAAATATTGATAATTAGCATCTATAACATAATAAGCAACGCTACTATTTAAATTTGATGAACCTATTGTTTCATATCGGGAAAATGAAACCGGTATTATTACAATAAGAAAAAATAAAATTATAAATAATCCTGTCAAAGTTATAAAACTATTTTTTGGTTTTTTTATTTTTTTCATTTCTTTCCTCGATAATTGAATCTTTAGTAATTTTAAAATCTTTAAGTCGATAATATTGATTCTTGGTCCAATCTCTAAAACTACCATTAAATAATAAAAGTGTTACCACTAATAATATAAAGACTTGAGGAGTTAAAAGTACTTTACGCCATATACCAAGATTATCAAAAATTTTAATAACTTTACCTACAACAATATTCTTAGGTATAGGCTCATCCCCAACGTTATTAGCATCCCCTTTTGCTATATACAATTTATCTTTAATTGCGCTTACCCGATGAGTAACAAAGATATTATTTTTTTTATAAGTAATTACATCTCCAATATTAATTTCAGTATTTATTTTAACTAAAATAATATCATTGGTTTTTATTGTTGGGGCCATACTATTAGTAACTACGACAAAAAAAGAATAATTAAAGAAATTCGGATAATCTTTTTTTAATATTTTTAATTGAATAAAATTTGTTATGACAATTACTGATATTAAAATTATTAAAACTATTAAAATATATTTAATAGATGCTATTAACTTGTTAATTATGTTTTTCATACTATCCTACCCTGTATATTGTGACAATCTTATCGTTATTGGAACATCTAAAAAGGCGTTTTCCATTCCAACAAAATCTGAATCTATTTCATTATTATATTCATCATTTGCCCAAACAAAATTAACTCTGATAATATCTGTTTCGGTATTTAAGACATTAGTTAATGAAATAACCCCAATATAATTACCTTCTAAATTAAGTGTTACTGGTTGGCCATATTTATTAAGAACACTACTAATATATATTTTATCATTATTTAAGTTAGCAAAATCTAGCTCTATTTCATATTCAATAGCAACTTCAGATCCGGTAGGATCAATAATTATTTCAAAATACCCCGAAGAACCAGGTGCTGCTTTTCCTGGAGATACTTTATCATTAGCAAGCCAATTTACTTGGGGAATTAAAAATGTTTGATTTTCTCCTGTAATATTTGAATAATTTATAGCTATTTGCCATTTTGCTAAATCACTAACTACTGGGCTTTCAGTATTAACTTCGAATAAACCATAACTTTCTAAAATTATTAAAAAAGATAATACCAGAAACAGAAAAAAACTTGTTACAAGCCATTTTCTTTTTTTCATAATTATTTTTTTACCCTTTTTAGTTCTAACATAAAGATATACAATTGATATAAAAATAGTACTAGAATTGGCATAATAATCACAAGTAGGAATATCCATTTAGATGATAAAGTTCCAACTATTGAACCCCATCCTGGATATATTTCAACATCATTATAACTTCCAATAATGCTTTCATATCCTAAAATATATTTATTATCCATTAAATAAGTATTTTGCTTATTTTTATTGCTATTAACCATAGCAACTCTTCCATAATTAACTAAATTTTCTTTACTAGATGTATCATAGAAAAATATATAATCTCCAGTTCTGATCTTTTTATTATCGGTTTGTTTAACTACCAATAAATCCCCTTTTTTATAATTTTCTATATTTTTATTCATAATTAATATTGATTTATCACCAAAAACCGCCACATTGTATTGATTATAGTTTAACAAATAAACCGTCAATAAAATATCAATCACAATAATAAAACCAACAATAAACCACTTTACAAATTTCCCTAAATTTTTCATTCATACCTCACTCTAAAATTATAGCAAATAGTTTTCTTTTTTTCAATCATTCTTTAATAAATATAGTAATTTTATATAGTTATTAATCTCTTCAATTTTTAATTCTTTAATATTAATAATATTATAATAATTACATAATTTTGTGGTTCTATCTATCAAATCGTTAATAATATCTTCATCTAGAGTTAATAAATCTAAATTTAAATTATCTAATCTATATTTATCTAAAATAATTGTACTTATATCATAATCTTTTAATAAATCTAAATTATTAATTAAATTAACGTAGGGATTTAAAAACATTTTTTTTAATTCAGTATATTTAACTATCATTTCGTTATCTTTGTTAGCCATCAATTCTTTTACTAATATTAGATAATAATTATAATATGATAATAGAAAATTAATTACATCTATAATTTTGGATTCTGAATTAATATTATTTAATACTGCTTCTTCATAATAAATATTATCATATTCTTTATATAACTGGGCAATTGTAGCTACTAATTCTTTGTCTTTTTTTTGCTTTTTAAAGGCTTTTTTTAATTTTTTTTCTAAATTAAAAATCGCTTTTATTTTTTTATTACTTTCTAACCGGACTTTTTTATTTTCTATATTTTTTATTTTCCCTTTTATTTGATCAATAATAGATTTTATTTTTAAATAACTTTGATATTCTTTTAAGGTGTCATTAAAGTTATAAATAACATGCCCATATTTATTAATATCACCTTTAATAAAATCTGCAGTAAGTTTTTCTATACCATTTGGTAAATAATCATTAATATTTAACTCTCCATTAATAAATTTTTTTATTATTAATTCTTTATTAGAATTTATAGTTAAATTATTTTCAATAATTAGACTTTGATATTCTTTATTTATTTGATAATAATTTTTATTAATCTTTTTTTGTAAACTATTAATATAGGCATTAAAAATTTTTATATTATGATGATACAACGATTTAAAATTTAATTCGATATCTCTAATAATGTTTGGGTTTTTCCAATAGAATTCTTCAAAATATGGTTTTAAAGTTTTATTTGTTTTACTATCTTTTTTAATATTTAAAATAACGTTCATATAAGAATTTTCATATTCATCATAAAAGAAATCGTTTGCCGTTAACTTAATTCCTGCGTTATTAAAAATTTTAATTAGATTAAAAATATATTCATTTACTTCTTCAAAATTAGATTGCGAAAAATTATCCAAATTATATAATATTTGATCTAAATTTAATTTTTCATAAGGAGTATTTAAAGGGCACGTTATTTTTAAAGCATAATCTAAATCTTTAAAATTTATTTCAGAAATCGAATCTGATTCTATTAAATTTTCAAAATTTTTAACTCTTTGCTTTATTTCTTCAATTATTTCAATTTTTATATTTTGATAATCAGCATAAATCTTATTGGCCTCACTTATATAATGTTTAATATTATCAAGATTATTCTTAGGTAAAGCTGATAATATTTCTTCTGAAAGAGCTATTTTTTCATCTATATTATTCATTAATGCCCTCCTCTAATAATTTTATCTCCGTATTTAAATTATTTAAAAATTCATTAATTTTATTATATTCTCCAATTAATTCTTCAACTGAAAGATTTATTATATTATTTGTATCCACTTTTTTTCCTCCTCATCTTATTATTAAATAATTATACACTTCACCGATATAATTGTCACCATCATAAAGAGAAAAGATAACTTTATAAGTCCCGGTAACTAAATTCTGTTTTAAATATAAGAATATTGTTTGTGTTGATAGTAAATTATCACTTAATAAATATTCATAATGGCTTAAGTCTCCCACTTGATAATAAGAATGAGTAAAGTATTCGCTCATATCAACTGGTTCATAATTAAGCGAATAAGCCTGATCATAAAGTCTTCTTTGTAAGGATATTCTTAAACTAGGATCTGATAAGTCGGATGAATAATCAATATTAAATACTAAAGTATTATTATCATTCATAGTTTTGCCTGTTTCTTTATCAATCGTAACTAGATTATCAGCTAAAGTAGATTTTAAACCATAAATATTATTCAATAAATTAAGCGTTACTTCTTTAGTATCAGAAGATTCGAGCCCATAATAAATCCCGTCAGCCGAGCCAAAAGATTCAACTTTTATTGTATAAACTCCCGAAGGTAGATTCGAATTGGTTGTATCAAGAGTAATATTTGATAATACATTAGCTACTTTAGGTGAAATATTTATTCTAGTTGTTCCATCCATTCGAGGATAATATGTTATGCCACCTAATTTAAAAGTTACCCCAAGTATACTCGAACCATTTAATTGATTATTATTTTCATCATAAATTGATAATTTTAAACCTAATTGTTTATAATAATAGGTTGTATCTTGAATAGTCACTCCATTAACACTAGCTTGAGTAAAATTAGTATTAATAATTAAATTAGTTGATTCTTTAATATAAATATTGGGATTAGATAATGAAGCTGTTATACCTACTACAGCATCTTGATCATTATAAAGATCATAAGTTAAACTATCGTAATTAATACCTAGTACCCCAATCATCGTTTGATTCCCGCTACTTCTTATTTCTAAGAATAAAGTATTATCTAATTTATCTGTGTTTATCGTCGTCTCTTCATAATCAACTATAAAAATAAATTCTTCACTAGCTGTTCTTAAAGTTGAATTGTAATAGATACTATTTTGATAAGCATCATCATAATTATTATTTGTTGATGTTGACCCCATTTTTATGAACTTAGAAAGTTTATAAGAGGCTTCATTATGGATATTAAATTCAGCTGTTGCATCAATAACATCTTGCGCAGTAACATTATAGTAATAATAGGTTGGAGTTATTGATGTAAAATCAATCATAGTTATTTTAGTATTTTCCGGTAAAACATAAGATGAAACTAATGCGCGGTGATATCCGGTTTTATAAATATTATCGGTATTATCAATATAAAGGGAATAGTAAGCACTTAACTTTGATTTATCTGTAATACTAGTATTCGTTGAAACAAATAGTTCATGTTCTTCTCCGGGAGTCATTGCTCCTTCATATTCAGTTGAATTATATAATGCTTTAGATAAATTAATATTAATATTTACTCTTGTAATTTCATTATTTAAATCATCAATAGGTGTAATTGCTACTAAGTTTAAAACAACAGTACCAATATTTCCTGATGCCGAGATATTTTTTGAATGATATAAATTGAATAAAAAGCTAGGTACTGTTTGAGAATTTTCACTTAAATAATCCGTCGTTCCTAAAGGTTCTAACTCAGAAGTATAAAATTCTGTTTCTCCAACAGTTATCCAGCCAGTATTACTACTTTTCATAGTTAATGCCATTTTAGTATCAGCAGTACCATCTACCGAAATACGAGGAATATTATCCTTATTTACTAAATCAAAATTAATAGGTAATCCACTATAATTTACCCCCACAATTGAAAATGTTGTATTAGGATCAGGAGAATTAATCATTGGCAATTCATAGGCTCCTAAAGAAGAAAATCGTGATGCTATCAGATTAACATCATATGAAGAAATTACTTCTCCAATTACCCACATATAGAAGTTAGATGCTTCAGGAATTGGCTCAATATATTTAACTTCAATCAAATCTTCTTCTTCTTTGGGGTAATTACTATAAAATCCATCAATACCTATATTATGATTTGCCACATGACTTCCAAGCACATATGAGCCACTTGAAAAAGCATAAAATTCTCCTGGAAGCACAGTATCTCCTTGATTATAACTGGAATTATAGAAAGCTTCTGCTACATTACCATCACCATCACGTTGATACATACCAAAGAAAGTCATACCAGAAACAATACCATAAGCGGTAATATTTTCATTAGTGGCAATATTTATATTAACTCCTTCTAAGGCATATAAACGATTATTAACATTTTTAGTAACGGTTCCATTATCAATTAAAGTTGCAGCTTTAACATTGTTTACACTATCTACTACACTAGTAAATTTTTCTAAAAGATTCGTGCCAGTTTCTAAGTAAATGGTAGAATTATCACTTAGTTTTAGTTCTTCGATTCTACTTAAACTAAATAAAACATCAGAATATTCATTAGTTCTATCTGTAGCTCCAAATAATTCAATATAAGAATTATTAAAAGTAACTAAAGTTGCTCTTTGAATTGAAATATTTTCTTTATGACTAATAGACGTTCCATAATTATTAATATTTATATAACTATCTCCAGTTGTTGATGATGCATTACCACTACCAAATATTGAACCAGCAATATCTATATCATTAGTTGCCGTATTATTAATATTGATATCAATTCCATTAGTAACACTAATAAATGAGAAATCATATATTTCACTACCACTAGCGTTAGCTTCTCCACCACCGAATACCGTTCCCCCTATTGTTATTTTATCATTATCTAAACCGGTTATATTTCCAATATTAACTTCAGTAGTTCCATAAACTACTGAGGTATTAGCTCCTCCATAAACATTATTACCGATATCTCCACCAGCAATATTTACGACACTTGATGAATCATTGAATAATTCCGTTCCAGTTGCAGCAGCATTACCTCCACCAAATACATGATCTCCAATTGCGGTTGTTCCTTCAATGTTAATAGTGGTTGTTCCATTTACAATTGCCGTAATTCCTTTACCGCCAGAATATACACTTTTTATAATAATCGAATCTGTAATTGTGGTTACCGCATCATCTTCTAATTCTCCGTCCTTACCGCCACCATAAATCTCTTCATTTATTGTCGTATTTACAATATTTAAATTAGTTGAACCCGTTACGGCAGCATTACCGCCACCATAAATATAATTAATAGTTCCGCCATTAGTATTTATAGTGCTAGTATTAGTTATGCCTCCGGCATTATTACCACCATATAATTCACTAATAATCGGATTATTAGTTGTAGTTATAATACTATTATCAACTTCACCATTTTGATTTGATCCGCCATAAATATATGCAATGTTTCCACCATTAATATCAATATTAGTTGTTAATACATCAGCAACATTTCCACCACCATATATATAATCAATTTGATTTAAATTATTGGTAATGGTAATATTACTAGTTGTTGTATCGGCTTGATTTCCACCACCATATATATTATCAATATTCCCGCTGCTTACTATAATATTAGTCTCAGCAGTAGTTCCTCCCATATTATTACCACCATATATAGTCGTTATAGTACCGCTTAAAATACTAATATTACTAGTTGGAACAGTACCATTAATATTAGAACCACCATAATTATTAGTAATATTACCACCATTAATAGTAATATTTGTATCTACATCAATACTGGCTTCTTCGCCGCCCCCATATAAGTTTGTTATCGCACCACCAGTTACACTTATTGTACTTTTACCAGTGTCGGCTAATTTTCCACCGCCATATATGGAAGTTAAATTTCCTGCTGTACATGTTATATAAGTATTAGTTGTTTTTCCTCCAGCATTATTACCACCATAAATATTAGCAGCTGATCCGCCATATATATCAATATTACTTTCAGGAACATTTCCACTTTGATTTGAGCCTCCAAAAAGATTCCCAATTGTTGAATTATTAAGTTCAATGTTAGTATTAGTATCAATACTAGCTGATTCTCCACCGCCATAAACATTAGATACATTTCCAGTATTTAATTCAATATTTGAAGTACCAGTATCAGCTAATTTTCCGCCCCCATAAACATTAGTTAATGTCCCACCAGCAACATAAATATTAGCAATACTTGTTTTTCCTCCAACGTTATTGCCACCATAAATATTAGTAGCTGATCCGGAATTTAAGGTAATATTTGATGAAGTCATATTACCACTTTGATTTGAACCGCCAAATATATTATCGGTAGTTGCTCCATTTAAACTTATGTAAGAATTATTGCTCGATACTTGATTACCACCGCCATATGTATTAGTTATACTTCCATCATTTAATATAATAG
>CAYTQE010000029.1:0-10834 GCA_964439985.1 uncultured Muribaculaceae bacterium
AAGATGCAAAATATATGGAAGAGGCAAAGGCCATCACTACAGCTCTTCAAAATGGTCATAAAGGATATTATGCTTTATGGAAAACAATTTATGAATTATCTTCTTTAGATATTAAAGAGGTTTATACAAAATTAAATGCCCATTTTGAACTATGGGAAGGTGAAAGTGATGCTGATCAGTATATTCCTGAAATGATGGCTTATTTAAATGATAATAATTTAGTTGAAGAAAGTGAAGGAGCTATAATTATTGATGTTAAAGAAGAAACTGATAATAGAGAAATTCCTCCAGTCATATTAATTAAAAGTGATGGTGGGGTATTATATGATACTACTGAACTTGCGACTATTTATTATCGTCAAAAAAGATTTGCTCCTGATATGATGCTTTATTTAACAGATATTCGTCAAGAATTACACTTTACTCAAGCATTTAGAGCAGCTTATAAAACTAAGATAGTTCCTAAAAATTGTGCACTTGAACATTTAGGTTTTGGAACAATGAATGGTCCAGGAGGAAAGCCTTTTAAAACTCGTGATGGCGGGGTAATGAGTTTAAATGGATTAATTAAACTAGTGACTGATGAAACAAGAAAATTAATAAAAGATAATATTAAAGAAGCGGATAAAGATAATTTAGCTGAACATTTAGCAATATCAGCAATAAAATATGCAGATCTTTTACCAAATAGATCAAGTGATTATATATTTGATCCAGTAAAATTTAGTGATTTAAATGGTAAAACTGGTCCATATTTACTTTATAGTACTGTTAGAATGAAATCACTATTAAATAAATGTGCTGAGGCTGGATTTGCTCCAAGTGATTATAAATTATTAAAAACTAAAGAAGAAAGAGAAATTATTTTAAATTTACTTAAAATGAAAACCACTTTAGAAAAATCAATTAATTCTAGATCGCTTAATGAAATAGCTGAATATTTATATAAATTAACTAATAGTTTTAATGCTTTTTATGGTGAACATGAAATTTTAACCGAAAAAGATAATAATTTAAGAGATAGCTGGATAACTTTAACTAAATTGGTTTACGATACTAATTTAAAACTTCTTGATATTTTAGCAATAAAAGTTCCAGATAAAATTTAATGAAAGTAATTAGTTTATTAGAGCCATATGCTAGTTTAGTAAAAGAAAATATTAAAACAATTGAAACTAGAAGCTGGAAGACTAATTATCGGGGTGAATTATTTATTCATGCAAGTAAAAGAAAACTTACTAATAAAATGATAGAAGAATATCATAATCAGTTAAAATTATTAACCAATACTAATTTTAATTATGGCCATATTATTGCTAAATGTAATTTAGTAGATTGTATTATAATGACAGAAGAATTAATTAAAGAAATCAAAAAGAATTCTAAAGAATACATATGTGGAGAATATCAAGTAGGTAGATATGCCTGGATATTAGAAGATATAAAGCATTTAAAAAAACCAATACCTGCTAAAGGAAGATTAGGTATTTGGGAGTATAAGGACAACTAATTAGTTGTTTTTATAATGTACTAATCTAATGTATTAGATGCTGAACTGGATTATTTAATATAAATAATTAAAAAGAAAGTGATTAATCACTTTCTTAGCATCCGCATTTATCTTGCTCTTTTTGTCCCCAATTAGACCATCCTGCTCCGATAATTATTACTAATAATATAAATAGTACAATCCATAATGCAGCACCAAATCCATATCCTTGAGTAGTTCCTACATATCCAGTATTACACGTTGGAGTACCACATCCTTGGTTATATCCACCGTTATATCCATAATAATACATTTTTATACCTCCTTTGTATCTATTATAGTTTACGCAAATAGTATAGTTTTTGACAATGTTTTTGATTATTACATCAAACTATACTATTTAATTAAAACAATTTTAAAATGAAAAACTTTCATGTCACTTTAGTATATGTGAGGATGAATAATTGTTGAATAACATATATTTTTCTATGTGTAAAATAATACACATAAAGAATAAATATTGTTTAATATTATACATTTGTATGATATAATTTTTTTAGGATGGTGATAGTATGTATGGATATATAAAAGGTATGGTTAAACTTATTAATAATAATCATATTGTCTTAGAGAATAATGATATAGGTTATAATATTTTTGTATCAAATCCTTATTCTTATAAGATAGATAAAAGTTATATTATTTATATTTATAATTATTTAAGAGAAGATGAAAATACTTTATATGGTTTTAAAACTATCGAAGAAAAAGATTTGTTTTTAAAATTAATTAATGTTAAAGGATTAGGTCCTAAGACAGCAATACCAATGTTTGCAACAGGTAGCGTCAGTGGAATAATAGATGCAATAGATAGAGAGAATTTATTATATTTAACTAAATTTCCTAAAATAGGTGATAAACTAGCTAGACAAATAATTTTAGATTTAAAAGGGAAGCTAACTTTAGGAATAAAATCTAAAATAGAAAATGATGAAATTGTTGAAGTATTAACTGGATTAGGATATAAACTTTCTGATATTAAAAAAGTATTACCAAAAATAGATCAAGAACTAAATATAGAAAATCAAATAAAAGAAGCATTAAAATTAATGTTAAGATAGGAGAACATAATGAGACTGGGAATAGACATAGACGATACGATTGTTAATACTCATGAGGTAGCTGTATTATTTGCTAAAAAATATGCAAAGGATTTAGTTTTTAATAACTATGAACACTTTGAAACTAAAAAGGCAATAGAATTTTTTCGTAAACATATTGAAGAAATTCAAAAACAAGTTAAGCCTCTACCAGGAGTAGTTGAAGCTCTAAAGATTCTTAAAGAAAAAGGTTTTGAACTAATATTTATAACTGCTAGAGGAAGTAGTTATGAGTTTACCATGGATTATGATTATAAAGGAATAACTGAAGAATTATTTAAAAAGTATAATATACCCTATGATAAAATTATTTATGGAGTTTACCCTAAAGGAAAGATGGCTAGTCAAGAAAAAATAGATTTGTTTCTTGATGATAAAGAATATAACTTAGATGATATAAAAAAATATGGAATAAAAACTATCAAAGTAGTACCACATATGAAAGTAGATAGTGTCCATAAAAAATTTGATAATTGGGTAGATATTTTAAATTATATATTAGAAATGAGTGATAGTTTAAATGAATGAAAGAATAATTTCTGGAGAAGAACAGGAAAATGATAATTTTGAAAAAACATTAAGACCAAAGTTTATAAGTGAATATATTGGTCAAACAGAAGTAAAAGAAAATATAAAGGTTTTTATAGAAGCAGCCAAAATAAGAGGAGAGGCACTTGATCATGTCCTTTTATATGGTCCACCAGGTTTAGGAAAAACTACTCTAGCTCATATCATAGCTAATGAGTTAGATTCTGATATTAAGACAACTACTGGTCCAGCGCTTGAAAAAAGCGGGGATTTAGCTGCTGTATTATCTAGCTTAGAACCAGGAGATGTTTTATTTATTGATGAAATTCACCGAATACCAAAATTTATTGAAGAAATATTATATCCAGCCATGGAAGATTTTTCTTTAGATATTATTATTGGTTCAGAAGGGACAAGTAGATGTATAAAAATAGATCTTCCACCTTTTACTTTAGTTGGCGCTACAACAAGAGCAGGAGATATAACTGCACCACTTAGAGACCGATTTGGAATAGTTTCAAAACTAAATTATTATACCGAAGATGAATTAAAAGAAATCATAACTAGAACAAGTAAAGTTTTAGAGTTTGATATTGAAGCAGCAGCTGCAAATGAACTAGCTAAAAGGAGTAGAAAGACACCTAGAATTGCGAATAGATTATTTAAAAGAGTAAGAGATTTTGCTCAAGTAGAAGCAAAACCAATAATAGATTTAGAAGTAACAAAAAATTCTTTGGTAAGATTAAAAGTAGATAAGTATGGATTAGATCAAATTGATATTGAATATTTAGAGGCCTTAATTGATAAATTCAATGGTGGACCAGTTGGAGTTGAAACTATTTCTTCATCAATAGGTGAAGAAGTTTCTACATTAGAAGATGTAGTCGAGCCTTACTTACTACAAGAAGGTTTTATTAAAAGAACTCAAAGAGGAAGAGTCGCAACTGATAAAAGTTATAGTCATATAAAAGAAGGAGAAGTATAATGAATAAAAAACTTAAAACAGCCCTAAATAGAGAAATAAAAAGACAAGAAGAAAATATTGAATTAATAGCTAGTGAAAACTATGTATCAAAAGAAATTTTAAAATTACAAGGCAGTGTCTTAACCAATAAATATGCTGAAGGTTATCCAGGAAAAAAGTATTATGGTGGATGTGAAAACATTGACATTATAGAAAATCTAGCTATCGAACTTGCTTGTAATTTATTTGGTTGTAAATTTGCTAATGTTCAGCCTCATAGCGGGTCATCAGCAAATTTAGCTGTTTATAAAGCAATGCTTAATCATGGAGATAAAGTAATGGGAATGGATTTATCTAATGGTGGACATTTAACCCATGGTCATCCTTTAAATTTTAGTGGTCTTGATTATGAAATAATTAGTTATACTTTGGATCCAGAAACTGAACTTATTGATTATCAAAAAGTAAGACAAATCGCAATCAATGAAAAACCGAAAATGATAATAGCAGGTGCTAGTGCTTATTCAAGGATTATAGATTTTAAACGCTTTAGAGAAATTGCTGATGAAGTAGGAGCAATATTATTTGTTGATATGGCTCATATTGCTGGGCTTGTAGCTGCAGGTATTCATCCAACACCTATAGGAGTTGCTGATGTTGTAACTACTACTACCCATAAAACTTTAAGAGGACCAAGAGGCGGTCTGATATTAACAAATGATCAAGATATAGCTAAAAAAATTGATCGGATAGTTTAATGCATGTTATTGGAGCAAAAGCTCAATGTTTTCACGAAGCACTAAAACCTGAATTTGCTGAATATCAAATGCAGGTAGTTAAAAATTCTAGAAGTCTTGCGTCTTCTTTAAAAGAAGAAAGCTTTGATATTATAAGTGGTGGAACTGATAATCATTTAATGTTAGTTAATGTAAAAAAAGGAGCTAACTTAACAGGTAAAGAAGCTGAACAAATTTTAGATACAATTCATATTACAGTAAATAAAAATACTATTCCTAAAGAAACTGAATCTCCATTTACAACTAGTGGAATAAGACTTGGAACTCCAGCTATGACTACCAGAGGATTAAAAGAAGCAGACTTTAAAACAATCGGTAAAATAATCGCAAAAGCTTTAAAAAATAAAGACGATATTAAAGTTTTAGAACAATTATCAAAAGAAGTGTTAAGTATTACTACTAAATATCCAATTTATAAAAAAGTGAAGGTAGCATAATATGACTAAGTGGGATAGAGAATATATTAAACTTTGTAAAAAAGTATTAAAAGATGGAGTAGAAGTTGAAAACAGAACGGGAATTAATACTATAAAACTAGATGGTTATTACTTCGAGCTTGATTTAGAAAAAGAGTTTCCTGTTTTAACAACTAAACAACTATATTTTCGCCAAGCAATCTTAGAAATGCTATGGATTTATCAAGCCCAATCTAATGATGTAAGATGACTTCAAGAAAGAGGCGTGCATATATGGGATGAGTGGATGATTGATCAAGATGGATTATGGAAAGCTACTCAAATGGTACTTGATGAAAACAATAAATTAGTAAAAAAAGATATTGTCAAAGATTTTGGTAAAGAGATGGCTTATACTATTGGAACAGCTTATGGTTTTATAGCAAAAAGATATAAGTTTATGGAAAGTTTAATAGATAAAATAAAAACAAATCCAAATGATCGAAGAATGGTTTATACTCTATGGCAAGATGAATTTATGAATACAGCTGTCCTACCATCATGTGTTTGGTCTACTGAGTGGAATGTAGTAGATAATAAAATAAATTTATGGGTTCATCAAAGAAGCTGTGATATTCCTTTAGGTCTTCCATTTAATGTGACTCAGTATGCTGTTCTTGCTAATTTAATTGCGCACTGTACTGGTTTAAAAGTTGGTAAAATGAGATATAGTATAAACGATCCCCATATTTATGTTAATCAAATAGATGGTATAAAAGAGCAGATAAAAAGATTTGATCAAAGTGGAGATTTACCTGCTCCAAAGTTCTGGATAAATCCAGAAGTAACAGATTTCTTTAAATTTGATAACTCAAAAGAATTATTAGATATTAAAATAGAAGGATATAAGCATATGGGACCTATTAAATTCCCGCTTGCTCAGTAATATGGAAAATTT
This sequence comes from uncultured Muribaculaceae bacterium, assembly GCA_964439985.1. GTDB lineage: Bacteria > Bacillota_I > Bacilli_A > RF39 > UBA660 > DUUS01. Next base: position 6,292 of record CAYTQE010000029.1, read on the forward strand.
ATCATTAATCGTAGCAGTAGGACAAAATAATGAAATAGGTAAAGATAATAAATTATTATGGCACCTACCAAATGATTTGAAATTCTTTAAAGAAACAACCCTTAATAAAACAATTATTATGGGAAGAAAAACCTTTGAATCACTTCCTGGTAAACTTCCTAATCGTAAACATGTTATTATAACTAATAATGAAAATTATGTTTGTGATGAAAAGGTTTGTTATAGTATAGATAGTGTGCTTGATTATGCAAAAGAATCTGAAAGTGAATGCTTCATTATTGGTGGAGCATCTATTTATGAAGAATTTCTTCCTCATGCAACATGCTTATATATTACTAAAATAGAAAGTTCTAAAGAAGCAGATGCTTACTTTCCCAATGTAAATGAAGAAGACTATAATATAACTTATCTAGGCGAAAATGAAGATAATGATATTAAATATAAACATTATAAATATGTAAGAAAAGTCAGCTAATTTTCCTATTATAATTTTAGAGGAGGTATAACAATGAAAGATAAAATTTATAAAACAATTGATTTGTGTGCTGGTATTGGTGGTATCCGTCGTGGATTTGAATTAACTAATAGATTTAAAAATATTTTATCAGCAGAGATTGATAAGTATGCGTGTATTACATACAAACATCTTTATAATGAAGATGCTTTTAATGATATAACTACTGAAATGTTTAAAGAAAAGGTAAGCAATATTAATTACGATGTATTATTAGCTGGTTTTCCTTGTCAAGCATTTTCAATAGCAGGATTAAAAGAAGGTTTTGAAGATAAAACAAGAGGAACAATTTTTTTTGATATTGCGGATATAATAAAAAGAACAAATCCAAAATCATTTTTACTCGAAAATGTTGAAGGATTATTACGACATGAAAAAGGCAAAACTTTTGAAGTTATTGCAAACACACTAAATGAATTAGGTTATAAAATAGTTGGAGTTGATATAGATGAAAAAGATAATGTTATTTATGATTCTAAATCAATAGTTAGAAGTACTAAAGATTTTGGCATTCCTCAAAAAAGAGCAAGAACATTTATTATGGGGTTTAGAAAAAAAGATATTCCCAATAATTACATATTTCCAGAACTTCCAAAAGAAAGAAAAAACAAAATTTATAATAATTTATATGATTTAATTGAAACAGAAGTTGATGCAAAATATTATTTGTCTGCAAAACTTTTAGAAACATTAAAGAAACATAAAAACAAACATTCTAAAGCTAAATCAGGGTTTGGATATATTATTGTTAATAAAGGAGAAAATCCTGTTTCAAATACTATAATGGCTACAGGTGGTTCGGGAAAAGAAAGAAATCTAATAAGACAATTGGTTCCTGAGTATGAAGGAGTTATTATCGGCAAAAAAAATCCGATAAATAGTGAGGGCATTAGGTATATGACTCCAGTTGAGTGGGGAAAACTTCAAGGATTTATTAATTATGGATTTATAGAAGATGGTATTGATAAATTTAGTTTTCCTGATAAAATAAGCGATACTCAGAAATATAAACTTTTTGGTAACTCGGTATCAATTCCAGTTATTAATGAGATGGCAAAATATATGATAGAAAGATTGGATGATTTTTATGGCTCTAAATAAAGGTGAATGGTCGGAAATATATACTATACTATATTTACTTTTGAATCCAGACATTAATATTGTCAATGATATGTTAGCATCAATTGAAGATGGATTATATTCCATCAAAGAAATTGATACCGTTGAAGAAAATCCTACAAAATATATTTTAGATAAGTTTAATAATGTTAATGTTTATAAAAATGATGTAAAAAAACTAGAACTCAAAAAAACTGATTTAAAATTAAGTGTTGAAGAACTTTTAGCTGGAATTAAAAAAAGCCCTAAGACTAAAGGGGCATTCGAAATTACTGATACTAATTTTAATTTACGAAAGATCCTGGAAGAGAATAAAGTAAAGTCTTCATCATTTTCAAAATCAGATTTAATTGCAACAGTATTTGATAATAATATCTTATTAAATGTAGTACTTAACTATAGTGTTAAATCAAGTTTAGGTAATCCTCCAACAATGTTAAATGCAAGCAAACATACTAATTTTATTTATGAGGTAAAAGGTCTTAATAGTGCTGATATAGAAACTATTAACAATATTAATATGGGTTCAAAGTTAAAAGACAGAATTTCAAAAATCATTGAACTAGGTGGTAAAATAAAATTTTATAAAGTTCAAAGTGAGGATTTTGAGTATAATTTAAAAATGATTGATACCTTGATGCCTCATTATTTAGCAAACACATTACTATCTTCATATAAAACAGGAAATAAAAATTTGAAACAACAATTTTTAGAATCTTCATTAATTTCAAAGATGAAGACATAGCTATGAAAAAACTTGGTGATTTATTAGTTGGAATTAGTTTTGGATTTTTTCCAAGTGTGAAATGGGATGGAAATAACGAAATTAATGGTGGGCTATTACTAGTGAAAAAAGACGGATCAATAGTAATGTTAGATTTAGTTTATTATAAAACATATGTTATCCAATACTTATTAAATGAAACTAAGTTAGATTCACCTAGTAGTAGCAGATATAAAATGCTTGAGTTATATAATAAAAACGGAAAAATATATTTCACTTTAAATATTCAAATTAGATATAAGAGTTAATATTTGGAATAATTTATGAAGGATTATATTAATGAATACTAGGAAGCAAGAGAATTGCAAGTAGCACTAGATTATGTTCAGTGGCGAAGATTTGAGAATGTAATTACTAAGGCGAAATTAGCTTGTATTAACAGTAATTATAAGACTTCTGATCATTTTGCCGATGTTGGCAAAATGATAGCTATGCCTAAAGGTCCGAAAAGCTATTGCTGATATGGAAGGGACAATGCCAGAAAAATTACCCACTCCAAATAAAAGTTTAAAAGAAATAAAAAAACAACAAAAAAATGAGTTAATAACTAGTGAATAATGATTCAGCAGAAAAAATAAGCGAGCTGAACAAATTATATTCACATTTAAGAATGAGGTAAGAAATGAAGCCAGAAGTAAAGTTTAAAACAAAAGATTATAACTATTATAATCGTGCAGTAGGAATAATAAAAAAGGATAATAAATACTTAATTTTAAATGTAGATAACTCAGCATATCACCATATTCCAGGTGGACATATTGAAATTAATGAAGATTCTCTTACTACTATTACTAGAGAAATAAAAGAAGAGTTAGATTATACTGTCAAGAAAGCTAAATTATTTTGTATTCAAGAAAACTTCTATGAGAAAAAAGGAGTTACTCAACATGGTGTAGAATACTACTATCTTATTGAAACATTAGAAGATATTGAAACCATAGACCGTGAGTTTATAGAAAATGACCGTGGCGAAGAGAAGTACTTACTTATTAAATGGGTTTCAATTGAAGAACTTAAAAAAATAGATCTTAGACCATTGACTGTTAAAGACTTAATGGTAAAAAATAAACTTGGTACTCTTACTCATATAATCCAAAGAGATAAAAAATAAATTATGGAAGTGAAAGCATGAAAACAGAAGATTACAATTATTATTTACCAGAACATTTAATAGCTCAAACACCACTTAAAACAAGAAGTGAATCAAGATTATTAATTTTAGATAAAGCAACTGGTAAAATAGAACATAAAAATTTTGACTGTATAATTGATTATTTAAATAAAGGCGATGCTTTAGTAATAAATGATACTAAAGTATTACCTGCTAGACTCACTGGAGTTAAAGAAGATACTGGAGCAGTAATCGAGCTCCTTCTTTTAAATAATAAAGATAATATTTGGGAGTGTCTTGCTAAAAAACAAAAGCGGTTAAAAATAGGATCAATGATTAATTTTTCCGATAAATTAAAAGCAGAAGTTTTAGAGATTAAAGAAGAAGGTATAACTATCGTTAAACTTATCTTTGATGGTATTTTAATGGAGATTCTAGAAGAACTTGGATCAATGCCTCTTCCTCCTTATATTCATGAAAAAATAAATGATAATGATCGTTATCAAACAGTATATGCAAGAGAATATGGATCATCAGCTGCTCCAACAGCAGGACTTCATTTTACTGAAGAACTTCTTGATTCTATAAAAGCAAAAGGAGTAATAATTGTAAATATTACTCTCCATGTTGGCCTAGGAACATTTAGACCGGTTAATGTAACAGATGTATTTAATCATAAAATGCATAGTGAATACTATGTGATGAGTAAAGAAACTGCAAGAGTATTAAATGAAGTAAAAGATAATGGTAATAAAATAATAGCAGTCGGAACTACAACAGTAAGAACTTTAGAAACTATTATGAGTAAACATAATAAATTTGTTGAAGAAAGCGGTAGTACAAATATATTTATATATCCAGGATTTGAGTTTAAAGCTATAGATAACCTGATAACTAATTTTCATTTACCTAAAAGCACACTTCTAATGTTAGTATCAGCTTTATCAAATAAAGATTATATTTTAAACGCTTATAATGAAGCAATAAAAAAAGAATATAGATTTTTTTCCTTTGG
>CAYTQE010000030.1:0-6053 GCA_964439985.1 uncultured Muribaculaceae bacterium
TACTCCTGTATTTATCTTATTTTATATAAAATTGCATTACACTATTTAACTAACCTTTACAATTTGCTAAATAATTATACTATATAATACTATAATTAAATATTCATTAATTCAGTTTCTTTTTCTTTTGTTTTAGATTCAACTATTTTATTATATTTATTTATTAAATCTTGAATATCATTATAATATGAATCAGTTTCATCTTCTGGTAAATCGGCTTTTTTAACGATATTTCTAGCTTCTTCTCTAGCATTACGAAGTGCTACTCTTGATTCTTCACTCATTGTTTTTATTTGTTTAACATAGTCTTTTCTACGTTCTTCATTTAATTCAGGGATTGTTAAAATAATTATTTCTCCATTATTAGTAGGAGTAATTCCTAAATTAGCTTCATTAATAGCTTTTTCAATATTTTTTAAGATACTTTTATCAAATGGTTTAATAAATAGTTGTCTAGCCTCAGGAACAGTTACATTTGCTAGGTTTTGAATTGGAGTTGGGGTATCATAGTAATCTACCATTATTCCACTTAACATACCTGGATTTGCCCTTCCTGCTCTAACACTAGTAAATTTATTTTCTAAAACATCAATTGCTTTTTCCATTTTAATTTCAGTTTCTATTATAACATTTTCCATTTTAATCTCCTTTCAATTATTATACTTATTTTTTTATCTTTTGACAAGCGCGACTGCACTAATTAAAATACCTAAAAGAATTGTTACTTCCAATATAACCACTGTAACTACAGCTCCATTAGTATTTAAATTTTTAGGTACTAATTTTAATTGATGGACTTCACTTAAACTATCTTCTTTTTCTAATATATTTTCTTCTCTTTTTCTAATAATATCAAGATAGCTATTTAAAATATTGATTTCTTCTTTAGTTAATTTGGTTAAATTAGCTTTATTTTCTAAATAAACAATATAAATATCAATAGTATTTTGATATTCAAAATCTATTTCTTCTGATTCCATTTTAGTTAAACCATTTGATATAAATTCTTGAATTTTATTTTCTTGCTCTTTAGTAGGAGTTACATTATTAAAGTATAACGCGATTATATTATTAGCATCTACTATTGATACTGTTTTTAATTCTGGTTGAGGTTCTATATCTTTTGTTATAGTTATAACTTCTTTAATAGGTTCTTCTTTAATAGTTTCTATATTATTTTTATTTGATAACTGATCTAATCTAACAGATAATGCGGCATCTAATTTATCAAGTCCATCTATAAGATTATATGAGGAATAATCTTTTACTTCTTCTAAATAAGCATTTAAAAGATTTAGATCACTACATTCTCTAATTCCTAGTAATACCTCTTTTAAATTAATAATTTTGTTATCTTTAACAATAGGTCTTAATCTTTCTTCCATAAATTCCTCCTTTTTATAACGCTATTGAAGCGAAATTTACTTTTGATAAAACAGGGTCACTATCATATTCTTTATATTTTATTATAACATTAATTTTAGAATCTACATAATCACTCATTACTTTTAGATATGAAATAGTAGAACCATCTAATTGAAGTAAATTACTTTGAGTAATTATATTAGTATAATTTCCTTTAGCTAAATATATTTTTTCAATTTTAAAAGTATTCATAATATTAGTTAGTTCATGATTATAAGTAGTAAATTCTTTAAAGTTACCAGTAAAGTTTAATTGATTTGTTCCTTCTAAATGTTTAGCTACATAATAAGTTTTATAAATATAATTAACATTATCATGATTACTTTTAGTAACTGCTTTACTTAATATAACAGAATATGATGCATATAAAGAAATTAAGCCAATAGTTAATATAGTAATAACTATTATTGTTTCGATCATAACAAAACCTTTATTATTAATCATAATGACCACCTCGAATCAACACTATAATTATGAATTATTTCTTGTTCAGTTAAAGCAGCGTTATATACTCTTATTGATTTAAATATTTCTGAATTAGTACTTCCACCAACATATAAAATATTATTAGCAGCCGCTGGTAAATTAGATACAGTTATCGTAGCACTAATTTTTTCACCATTGATATATACACTTAATAAGGCTTCTCCAGGAGTTTTAACTATTGTAATAGTATTAAATGAACCAGAAGAAACACCAGTTGCAAAATTGCTATTATATAATTTTAAAGTAGCATTATTTGTAAGCAAGACAAAATTATTTAAATAAGTGGGACTTGCAGCTAATCTAATATTATTTAAAACTCTAAACTCTAAGGTGTATCCTGCAGGACTATTTATAATTTGATGAATATTAAGATTAGAATTAATTAATCTTGAAGCAGGAATAGTTGCTCCACTTCCAGAATTATTAGTATAATTACCAGTATTAATAGAACCATTTAAATTATTACCTGATAAATCAGTGATATTATTCGCACTGGTTTTAAAACCTAAATTCCCATTATGATTTATATTATCATAATGAAGTTTTAAAATATTTTCACTTTCTTTTTTATGAATATAATATGAAGTATTATATGGATCATTTATTACACCTATTCCAGATGAAATAGGAGTACTAGAAGAAACAATCATTACAAATCTAAGTCCATAATAAGTAGTATTTCCAGTTGTTATTCTTTGATTTTTAGCAACATTACAAACATCATCAATGTTACAAGTGTATTGATATAAGTAAAAATAACCATCACTAGTATTATAATAATAATATTCTGATTCAGCACTTAATAATGCTTTTCTAGTTTGAATATTACTTACTGATTGAAAACTATTAATTTGAGTATTTGTTAGATAAGTCATGTAATTTAAAGCACCAGTTCCAGTTGTATATAAATTAAAGTAGCGATTTAAATCTTCTTGTAAAACATTGTTGTTTTGATGACTCTTTGAAGTTATAACTATTTGATCACTTACCATTGTTACCGTTTTATTGGTAGTATTATGACTAGCGATGATCCATTTAATATTTTCAGTATTTACTGTAATACCAGTAGAAAAAACTGGTATATCAACATAACTTCCTACTTCAGCTAATCCTAAGGTTCTGGTTCCTGTTTCTGATAACTCTTCTTTAATTGAAGTAATAACATTATTAAGTAATACTCTATTATGTAAAAGGGTACTAACAAGAGCTAAAAGCATAGCTATAAAAACTAGAAAAAATGAATACAATAAAGAAGTTGCAATAAATCCTTGATTTTTTTTCACAAGTAACCCTCTCCTACTATATTCATTATAATACAAAACCTGATTAAAAAAAAGTCTTTTAGACTTTTTTAGAAATATCAGTTAGAGAGTTTAAACATATAATATATCAGGTGAATAATATGTGTGGTAGACCTGGACCCTTCAAAGGATTTTTCGGTATTATGGGTATTTTTATATTATGTATTTTAATCTCTTATCAAGTAATATTAACCTTTATATTACCTTTTAGATTTAATTTATTAATCTTATTAATAGAAGTAATGTTATTATTTTGGATTTTATGGCGTATAATATGGCCTTATTAATTTTTCAGTTTTATAAATATAAGTAAGCATATCATTTATTTTTATAGTATTATCATATTCATAGTTAGAAAATTCTATTTTTTTTGGTAAAGATATTATGATAAAAAATAGTTTCTTTTCTTCTTCATTTAAAGGAAATCTTTGATTATAAACTTCAAAAAAATTACTAAATTCATATTTATTATAATCATTATGATATAAATTTAATAAATCTAATACTGGGGTATCAACACTATATTTATCCCAAGATATAAAATAATCTTCAGTATTAGATAAACAATGTTCTATACTTAAATTATTATGACAATAAACAACTCTTTCTTTAGTTTTTTCGGTCATCATTTTAAACCATTTATCAAGTTCAGTTTTAATAAATTTAAAGTTACCTAAAAGTTTACTACTATTTCGCATCAACAAATAATTTGATGGACTCATAATTGGATCAGATGCAATTTGCTCAAATAACTGATTATAATATAATTCTATATCTATTATATTAGATTCAATATTTTCATATATTTCTTTAATATAATCAGCAGTAATTGGTTTAAAATAAGCTGTTTTATTATGAAGCAGTGATAAAAGATTAGCCATATCAGATGCTTTTTGATTAATTGGAACATTAACACTTTTTATATAATCATAATAATAATTAGCTTCATCTTCAGAAATAATTTCCGGATAATTATGAAATTGTCTTGTTTTTAAATAATCATATAATGATTTTAAATCCTGACTTTTTTCTTTAACCACATAATTACCTTTTTCCGAAGATATAATTTTACTTTTACCTTTAATTGTTATTTTATTAGGTTTATCTATTAACTCAAGACTCTTCATCAGCGATTATTAACTTCATATTAACAGTTAATTCATCAATATTATTTAATTTTTTTAAATCATTTAGATTTATATTATATTTATTACATATACCTTCAACTGTATCACTAGCTACAACAGTATGAACATGATAAGTAATAAAATTTTCTTCTGATTCAATACTATTAATGATAGCTTCTTTATCTAAATTTTGATCTATTATTTCATGAGCTCTTTCTTCTTTTGGTTCAATAACTTCTTCTTTAACTTCTTCTTTAATTTCTTCTATAATTTCTGGATTTCTAATCTCTTCTTCTGATAAATCTACTATTTCAGCATCATTATTTTGTAAAAAATCTTCTAAATCACTTTCTTTTGCAAATTCAATTAAGCTCTGTTCTCCAGTTACTAAGTATTCTATATGAACTGATAATTCATCTTCGATAGCTGTATAGGTAAAATCGGTTATTTCTAGTTCAATACTTTCTAAATTCACATTGCTTTTAATATCCGCATTAAAAGGTACTTTAAAACTAAAGTCTTCTTTATTAATACTAACTTCATGTAATCGATAGTCTCCTGATATTATAAATTCTCCAGCTAAATTAGAGTTTTCTATTTCATAATTATTTTCTATGGAAATACTAGTTATGGCATGGATATTATTTTTAAATATAAACTCTTTATCTAATACGTAAACTTCATTCATCTAATCATTCCTTTCTAGAAAATTATATGATAAACAAATGAATTTAATACAAAAAAATCCTAAGAACTTTTAGGATTTTTGATTTATTATATTACTTTTTACTAGTAGCAAATAGTTTTTTATAAACATCTTCATATTTAGAAACAAATATTAAAGATAATTCATTTAAGATAAAGTCTGGGATATCATTTGTACTTATTAAATTAGATTTAGGTAAATAGATAGTTTTAATACCATTATTATAAGCAGATATTATTTTTTCTTTTATTTGGGATACTTCAATTATATTCCCATATAAATCAAGTTTACCAATAAAAAGAGTATTATTATTTATTTTCTTTTTCTTAATTAAACTAAGGATTGATGTAGCAATACCTAGACTACCGCTACTACCATCTAGTATAAATTTAGAATCAAAATCAATATGTAATCCTTTATTTTTAAAGTTTTTATTATCTAAATAACCCGCACTTTTTAAATAACTAATAATTACTTTAATATTATCTTTAAGAGTCTCACCTATTTTACCTGTAATTATAATTTCTTCTTCAGGAATAAAGATAGTATTAATGGTAATTATTTGACCACCTAATGGAGTTACTCCTACTATATTAGAAGAACCAATTTGATTTTCTTTTAATTTAAATTCATATAATTTATTACCTAATACATTAGTAATAAATTCAGTATTAATTTTATTAGAACTTACTTTATTAATAATAATATTTCTGATCAGTTTATCTAATATTCTTTCTAATTCCCGAACTCCACTTTCTAAAGTATAATTATTTATTAAATAAAGAATCAATTCTTCATTAAATTTAATTTTACGATAATTATATTTTTCAAATATATTTGGGATTAAATAGTCAATCGCAATATCTTTTTTATCATATATAGAATATGGCTCAACATGAATTATTTCTAAACGATCTTTTAATGGAGCGGGAATAAGTGATTCATCATTAGCGGTTAATACAAATAAAACTTTTGATAAATCAAATGGTTCTTCAATATAATTATCAA
>CAYTQE010000030.1:6130-10766 GCA_964439985.1 uncultured Muribaculaceae bacterium
CTTTAAAATCTTTAACCATTTTATCTACTTCATCAATTAAAATTACAGGATTATTTACTCCACATTTTTTAATACCAGATATTATTTTACCAGGAGAAGCTCCTAAATAAGTTCGGCGATGCCCAATAAGTTCACTAGAATCATTTAATCCACCAACACTTATTTTAAAGAACTCTCGTTTTAAAGCATTACTGATACTAATAGCAAGTGTTGTTTTACCTACTCCTGGTGGACCTACTAAACAAATTATAGGACTTGGTATATTTTCATTTAATTCTTTTAAAGAAACATATTCTTCAATTCTTTTTTTAATATAATCATTACCATAATGATTTTTATCTAATAACTTACGGACTTTCTCTCTTTTAAGTTCTTCACTAGAAGAAGTATTAAAAGGTAAAGATATTATCGTATCTAAATAATTTCTGATAACTGATGAATCAGGATTATTATTAGGTGTATATTCATATTTCTGAAGTTCATTTATTAATTTATTTTTAATCTTTTCATCAAAATCAAGATTATTTATTTTTTCATAATATAATGCTACTTCTTGTTCTTTAGATGATGATATACCTAGTTCTTCATTTAACTTTTCAATTTTAGCTCTTAACAAATATTCTTTTTGTTCTTTTTCAAATTCTGTTCTTATATCATGGTCTAGCTTATTATTTAATTTAATAACTTCTAATTCAATATTTAATTCTTTAATTAACTTGCGGCCTCTTTCAAGTTCATTAAATTCATTCATATAAATAGTTCGTTTATTATTAGATAAATTAATAAAATTTACGATTAAATCGGTTAAATTATCAAGTGATTCTTGATCATTAATTTTAGTTAAAATACTATTAGATACCGCAGGATTAAATTTAATATACTTTTTAGTAAGCTCAATAAGTTTTCTTTTTAAAGCAATGCTTTCAGTATTTTCTCCTTTATCAATATATAATCTTTTTATATTAGAAATTAAGATACTTTTATCATTAGTATAAGTAGTATAATTTAATACTTTAACTCTGTTTAATCCTTTAACAACAACTCGGTAGTTTCCATTTGGAAGCTCTATTTTAGTTATTATTTTAGTTAAAATACCTACAACAGGTAAATCTTTAACTGATGGGGATATTTCTAAGGCATTGATAGGTAAAATTACCAATATTTTCTTTCCGAAAGATTCAATACTTAAATCAATAATTTTTTTAGATAATTCATTATTTAATTCTAAACGAACTTCTTGATGAGGTAATAAGGAAAGCTTCTTTAGTAGAAGAACTGGTAAATTCTCTTTCATTTGTCGGCCTCCTTTTGATATGTGTTTTATTATAGTATTTAAAAATTGTTTTGTAAAGGATTAGCAGCAAGAAAAAATAACTTCTTAGCCTGAAGTTATTATATAGGGGTTATCAATTCTTCCATCACCTGCTATTTTTTTAATGTTTTGTTTTAAATATACAGTAGGCCTAACACTATAACCTAAGTTGGTTTTTGCTGAATCGATTCGGCCATCATCATCTACTCGAAAACTATTATCAAAATTATATGAATCTGGAGTTAAGAGCCATTCATAACTTTTACCACTTAGCCAAGATGAACCAGAACAATCAACTGTTCCATATTCACCTAAAGAAGTATCTCTTGAGCAAGAAGAAGTTTCTACCGAATATCCATAATCACTTGGATACATTAAACCAATATAACCTTCTATTTCAGTAGTGCGATCTTCAAAAACTAAAGTTCCTCTTTCAGCATTATAAATATCTAGTAAGTTTGGTATTAGTAAAGTTTCAATTCCTCCTATCCTCCAAGTAACATTTTCAATCATATTGCGAGAATTATTATCTAATATCCCATTTAATTTAAAATTGCAATTTCCTGGAACAGTTATATCCCACTGATAACAATAATTTAATTCTTCTTCATTTATTCCATTGTAATAATAATTATTTAACAAATTATATAATATTGATATCGACCAATCATTATTTGCAGTATTACTTAAAACAAGAGAACCAATACTATCTTTTCTAATAATTTTAACTAAATTTTGATTAGGCATATTATGAGTATTATCTTTAAATACTCCAATTATTCGCCATAATTCATTATTAAAAAGTAGATAATTATTAGGTTTTTTTCCTTGGTACCTATAATCAGTAACTGGTTCATTAAAAATACCTTCTTCATTTTTTAAACTGATTATATGATCAGATAATAAAACTGGATTAGTACTTGTAAAAGATAATGTGCATTTGGTTACTGGTTCTTGAATTTTAATAATTAATTCCCAAGTATTATAATTCCAATAAGCATCTCCTCCTTCACAATATGTTTTAACATTATAATTTCCTTTTGCTGGAATCGATGAAGATTCTTCTCCGTCAATTATAATAGCTAAGTCTTGATGATTTTGTTCTTTTAGATATTTAACTTGGTTATTTTTAGTAAAAACTCCTAATAATATAAATATTAGAAGACATAATTTAATTTTCATTTCCTCACCTATAAATTTAAACTTACTATATAAGGATCATTATATGTACCAGTTCCACCTATTTTTAAAACATCATTTTTTAAATATAAGGCTGGTCTAACATTATATCCACTAGCAGCATTTACATAATTAACATTACCAAAATAATAAATCCTAAATACATCGGTTTCATTTTCTATGTGCGGGGTTATAGTCCATTCTAATCCTTTACCAATTAGCCATGATTTACCACCACATTCTCCTGTATGATAATTACTAAGTAAAGTAGTTCTAGGGCATGTTTCTTCTAAAGCAGAATATCCATAATCACTTGGATACATTAAACCAATAAGAGCATTTATTAAAGTATTGTTATCAGGATATACTACTTCAGCCCGCTCAGCTTCATAAGTTACATTAACATTTTGAATGCCTTCTACTCCACCTAAATACCAAGTTACATTTTCAATCATTTTTCGGTAGTAACCATTGGTAATACCTGTTACTTGAAAATCACAATCACCAGTTACTTCTAAACCATACTGATAACAATAATTTATTTCTGGTTCATTTAATCCTAAATAATAATATTCATTTAATAATTTATTTAAAGAAGAATTCTCCCAATTGTTAATCTTATTTTTATCCCAAGTAAGACCACCTAGTGATTCATCTCTAATTATTTTAACTAAATTATTTCCACTAACTCCATGAGAATTATCAGAAAACACTCCAATTATACGCCATAATTCACCATTAAAATTAAGATAATTATTCGGGTTTTTACCTTGGTATCTATAATCAGTAACTGGTTCATTATATACTCCCTCACTAGTTCCTAAACCTATAATAAAAGATGAAAAATTTACTCCTTCTAATAATTCATTATTAATTAAATTAATATTTTGATTATTACTAGATACTGAGTTGATTTTTAAGCTAGCTGTTTTATGATCCCACACAGCACCTGCAAAATCAGTAGTATACTGACCTATTGGAACACTTGGTAAATTAACTATTAAATTAACTGGCATCGGAGTTGGTGAAACTGTTACTACTATTTTGCTACTAAAAGATCTGTTAGCACCTTCTTCAGTAGTTGTTGCCTCATCCACCCATAATCTTAAATCAAAATCTTCAAAATCATTAGGATTAATCAAAATATCTTTTTTCATAATATGACTAGTAGCACCATCTATTGTAGGAATCCCTGCTTCATAATTAGTTAAAACTCTAGAATTATCTTCTAAATTACTAATGGGATTAAGCGATCCTCTTACATAAGCTGGAGATAAAGTAGATTCTGGTAATACTTCAAGAGCAATATGAGCATGAATAAAAATATCACACTCATTAGTTATTCTAAAAGTATAAGGTTCTTTTTTCATGCCCTCACTATTAGAAATAGGATATTCATTAACTAAATTAAGAGAGTTTGTTAAATCAGTTAAACTAGTAGATAAACATCTTAAAGTATCAATTTGACTAATCCCAGTTTGACTAATTACTATTCTCCAGTAAGCATAAGATAGACTTAAAATAATTACTAAAAGTAAAGGACCTAAAACAATTAAATATCTTTTTTTATCTTTAATATTCTTCATATTATAATTATACAAAAACGACATTATAATAAATGTCGTTTAATGTAATAATTACTCTATTACAAATAATTTTAAATCATCTTCTGATAAATCAACTTTAAAGTTTTTAACATATAACTCTGCTAAAATATCACCTTTTTTAACTTTATCACCAATATTTTTTAATATTTTAATTCCTACACTATAATCGATTTTAGAATTTTTATTCATCCTACCTGCTCCTAACTTTAAAGAAAGGCGCCCACAATTAATCGCGCTGATTGTTTTTACTGTTCCAGAGATACTACTTTTTAAAGTGAAAATTTTATCACTTACTTTTATCTTAGATAAATCTCCTCCTTGAGTTTTAATCCATTTTTCAAACATTTTATAAGCAGATTTATTATCAAGAGCATTTTCACAAAAAACTTTAGCATCTTTTAAAGATATCTTTTTAGCCATACTAACAATATTAGCAGCAATATTAATACTGATATCTCTTAGAGAACATTTCTTACCCTTTAAAACCTCAATAGCCTCTAATACCTCAAGGGAGTTTCCTATAGAAGAAGATAAAGGA